>DPZW01000122.1 GCA_003536545.1 Rhodospirillaceae bacterium | reverse complement strand
TTTTAAATTCAGCTTTTTTGATGCCGGGCACATCATAACTTTCCGCCCAACGGCGGGGATCGGTCTCGCGCCGAAAATCATGCGCACCCGCCTTGAAAGCCAATAGTGCTGCCGTATCATCGCGGTAGAAATCCACGCGCACCCTATCAAAATTAAACTGGCCACGCCGCGACGGCAGATCTTTGGCCCAGTAATTTTCATCCCGCTCCAGAATAATGGTTCTGCCTACATCGAGTGAGGTAATTTTATACGGACCGGATGCCACGGGCGGAGCAAGCGATGTTTGTGCCGCGCGCGCGCCCATCGGTTCCCAATAATGCCTGGGCAGCACCGTCATCATTGCAACAATCATTGGAGCTTCGGGGTCGGAATTCTCCCTGAAGTGAAAAGAAATATTTTGCGCATCCGAAACCACGACATCATCTACAGCCGCAAAAATCCTACGCGTATTGGGGCGGCCATTTTTGAGTAAAAATTCATAAGAGAATTTCACGTCTTGCGCCGTGATAGGATGCCCGTCCTGAAACTTCGCACGCGGATCGATCTGAAATGCAAGCGTGCGGCGGTCATCGGACAATTTTGCGGCCGATGCAATAAGCGGATAGAGCGTGAAGGGTTCATCCCATGAGCGTGCCATGAGTTTATCATGCATCCAATCGAGTTGCCACGGCACGGTGCCTTTGATCAGCCATGGAATGACGCTGTCAAACGTGCCGACTTCGGTAAGACGCAATTCGCCGCCTTTTGGTGCATTTTCATTCGCATAAGGAAAATGCGTAAAATCTGCGAGTAATTCCGGATCGCCACGCATGGTGAGTGCTTGGCTTTCAGCCAAACAGAGGCGAGGAACGAGGAGCGAGAGAAAAAGAATAAAAAATATTCTCGTTCCTCGCATCTTGTTTCTCGCTTCTAAGCTGCGAGCCTGGCGAGCTGCTGCTGTGGCCGCGCGCCAAGGTGCGAAATAATCTCCGCTGCCGCGACGGTGCCAAGACGGCCGCATTCTGCCAGATCCATGCCCTGCGTGAGGCCATAGAGGAAGCCGGATGCAAACAGGTCGCCCGCGCCCGTGGTATCGACGACCTTTTTTACTTTTTGTGCGGCAACTTCAATCGTCTCATCTTTAGTAATAATCACCGCGCCTTTTTCTGAGCGCGTAACGGCAAGAATATCAGCGGAGCCGCGCGCAGCCGTGATGGCCGTTTGCAGATCCGGTGCTTGATACTGCGCAATCAATTCCTGTTCATTGGCAAATAGCACATCGACATGCGTGCGGATCAAACGTTCAAAATCATCGCGGTGACGGCCCACACAAAATAAATCCGACAGAGTCAGTGCCACGCGCGTACGTGAGTTGCGCGCCATCTCTGCGGCAGCAAAAAAAGCTTCTTTAGCCGCCGGCGGGTCAAACAAATAGCCCTCCAGATAAATATACTGCGCGGATTGAATGAGGTTTGCGTCAATATCATGGGCGGCCAGCGCGTTACTCGCGCCGAGAAAAGTATTCATGGTGCGTTCACCATCCGGCGTGACCAGTACCAGGCAACAGCCTGTTGCGATGCCACCCTCATGCGGCTGCGTATTAAAGGTAATGCCCTGGGATTTCATGTCATGGCTGAAGACTGCACCCAATTGGTCGTTTGCCACTTTACCGATATAGGCGGCGCGGCCACCGAAAGATGCAATGCCCGCAATGGTATTGGCGGCAGATCCGCCTGACATTTCCGTCGCGGGCCCGATGCCCTTGTATAAATTTTCTGCCTGTTCCTGTGAAACCAGATGCATGGTGCCCTTCACCAGATTTAATTTATCCAGCGTGGCATCATCCGCATGCGACAAAACATCCACCAGGGCATTTCCAATTCCAACAACATCCATTTTTATTTCTCCAGTAGTTTTTGCAATTGCTGTGCATGATTATTATTGGCCAGCAAGCTGCGCCGTTCCGCGCGCAAACGTTGTTCCAATTCATCCAGCACCACAGCCAGCGCAAGTTTTTCTTCGGCTGCGGCATTTTTGGATTCTTTGCGACTGCCGAAAATCAGTGCGAGGTTGCGCAAGTAGATGAGCAGTCCCAGGCTTTGCCCCATAATAAAAACCGGGTCTTTTTGATACAGGGCATAAACCAGTAAAACCGTACCACCACCCAGGGAGAAAAACCAGAAAGCCACCGGCACAACGGATTTTTTCAGACGTTCGGAATGCACCCATTGCACGACAAAGCGCATCATGAATAAAAACTGGCCCAGGAAGCCAATCAAAACCCATGGCTTTGCCGCCACATAATTTTGAACCTGTAAAATCAGATCCTGCATTAAATAATCTCCGGCAGCTTGCGGCGTTGCAACAACCAGTAAGCCCCCAGGATATCCGCCAGACTGACCCACAGCCGATCCCAGAAACCATATTTGGAAACGCCGCGTGTGCGCGGGCGGTGGCTGACGGGGAAGGCAAAAGTCATCACGCCTTCACGGCGCATCATGGCAGGAATATAGCGATGAATATGATCAAAGAACGGCAGCGCGAGAAAATCTTCACGCTTAAAAACTTTGAGCGAACATCCGGTATCGCGCACGCCATCTTTCAGCATTGCCTCGCGCAGACGATTGCCGAAACGGGAAAAGATTTTACGCGCGGCATTGTCCTGCCGCTTGGTGCGCTCACCCATCACCATCACGCGTTTGCCGTCAGATTCAAATGCCATTGCTTTTTCCCATAACAGAGGGATGTCCGCCGGATCATTCTGACCGTCGCCATCCAGGGTCACGCACCAGGGGCCTTTGGCCGCCCGCACCCCTGTCTGGGTTGCCGCGCTCTGCCCACAGGCTTTGCGATGCGTAAAGGTCCGCACATCCGTTAGGCTTTGGCATTCTGCCAGTGTGCCATCGGATGAACCATCATTGACCAGCACAATTTCATGAGGAATTGCGGTCAAAGCCGCACGGATTTCAGCAACCAGGGGGGCGATATTGCCAGCCTCGTTATGCAAAGGAATAACCACAGAAAGCATGGCATAGGATATGGCACTGCCAGGCGTTTTGGGCAAGCCCACAGGCCCAGCCGTCGTCCCAAGATTAAAAAAGAATTATATGACGAGGTTAAAAAACCGTGTTAGCTTGCCCTTCCTCGGCGGCATTTGCCGCTGGTTAACCTCATCGATCATGGAGATCACATATGTTGCGTTTATTTGCAATCGCGGCCGCTCTCGCGGTATTATCTGCACCTGCGATGGCTGCTGAAGCTTCTTTGAAAGCAAAAGCTCCTGCTGCGCCTGCGGCTCAGGCTTCTGCTTCTCTGCAGACTGAAACACCTGCTGCTGATGCGAAACTTGCTGCTTCTGCTGAAGCACAAAAACCTGCTGCACCTGCTGCAAAAGCTCAGGCTTCTGCTGAAGCGTCCAAACCTGCAGGCACACCTGCGGCACAAGCTTCTGCAAAAGCAGATGCTGCGACCAGCAAAATGAAAGGTCAGGCTGCAACGAAAGCTTCTGCTGATGGCGATGCACATGATGACGAGAAAAAAGACGGCGAGCATGATGATGCTCACGGCGGCGACCACAAATAATCGCCTGGTCTAACCACCTGGAATGCGCCGTAGCCCCTTGGGCTGCGGCGTTTTCTTTGATATAAGCACTTCATGTCAAAAGCCGCCGCGAAAAATACCGCCCTTGCCAGTGACCTGACGTTTGAAAAAGCGATGCAGGAATTGGACGGAATCGTCAAAAAACTGGAATCCGGGCAAGGCAGCCTGGATGATGCCATTGAGAATTACGAAAAAGGGGCGCAGCTGCGCGCATTTTGCGAAGAGAAACTGAAGGCGGCCGAGCTGCGCATCAGCCAGATCCAGAGCCACGCGGATGGCAAAATCACTGCCACCAAATTTGCAGACACTAAAGAAAAATAGGCCAAAGAAATGTCCATTACCGCTGAAATCAATGCCGCCGCGACCATAGTCGAAAAAACTTTGGAATTGATCCTGCCGCAGGCTGAACACCAGCCTTATGCACAATTGCTGGATGCGATGCGTTATGCGAGTTTTTCCGGCGGCAAGCGTTTGCGTCCCTACCTGTGCCTGGAATCTTCCAAATTATTTGGTGTTGATCCCGCGCGCGCGCGCCGTGCCGCCGCCGCGATTGAATTGGTGCATTGCTATTCTTTGATCCACGATGATTTGCCCGCAATGGACAATGCCAACCTGCGCCGCGGCAAACCCACCGTACACCGCCAGTATGATGAAGCGACCGCGATCCTGGCCGGGGATGCTCTGCAAGCATTAGCATTCGAAGTTTTAGCGGATAGCAAAACCCATGATGACCCATTTGTTCGCTGTGAATTGGTTTCGGGCCTTGCGAAAGCTGCGGGCGCGCACGGCATGTGCGGCGGACAAATGTTTGATATGCTGGCCAGCAGCAATGCAAAATTGGATGCCCCCGCCATTACGCGCCTCCAGCGCATGAAAACCGGTGCGATGATTGCCTTTGCCTGCGAAGCCGGCGCGATTTTAGGCAAAGCCAGCCAGCAGGCGCGCACATCGCTTTATGCTTATGCGAATGACATGGGTCTAGCCTACCAAATCACCGATGATGTGTTGGATGTGACGGGTGAGCGCAAAACCACCGGTAAAGACGCGAAAAAAGACATCGCAAATGACAAAGTAACATTTGTCACCATCATGGGCGTTGATCAGGCGCAGGCGCAGGCAAAACGTTTGTCTGAACAGGCAGTTTCGCATCTGGCGGACTTCGGTGCAGGTGCAGAAGGTTTGCGCGCAACCGCCCTGGCATTACTGGGCCGGAAGTCTTAATTAATTACTAGGAAATTGCGGTGGCGGCTCTGGTTGTGCCTTCGGCACGGCATTCACATTATCCGGCCCGAATGAGTGCGGCAGTGCTTTACCGAGTGTTCCGGACCAGACGGTTTTATTCGCAGCGTTAATAATTACCAGACTTGCATCTATTTCACAGAATTCCCGCAGGCGCTGATAAGTGGCAGCACTGGGCATGGCTTCAGGTGTCAATAATTCATAACAGATTAAATCTGTTCGCATCAAACCATGATGCTGCGCATTAGCCTGCAGAATACCTGCCGGATCTGTAGCGAGTGTATAAGAGGCATTCTGAATCGTGGCTGCTGTAAATTGACAATAATCTTCCCCATCGAAAATATCTGTTCCGTAAATTGTGAGACGCGCATTATTTCCAGGATGATAAGGCGTATAGGCATCCAGACTATTTTTATCTAAATGGTGAAGACGATTTAAAAGAATTGAAAAATTACTCGCAGAATCTGGAATATCAATTTCAGTTCTCAAATCAATATAGCGCGTGGGGTGCAGATCTTTTAGTTTATGCACAGCAAAAATACTGCCATCGACACCAACAGATATTATCCATGTATCTGGCGATAAATATTCTGTCATCCGGTCACGGCAACCGCCGCAAGGAGTGCATTCAATCGCAGCCTCGCTGTCTCTGGGCGCACCAACGACGAACACAGCCCGGACATTTTCGGGTGGCATATTACTGTGGCGCAAAGTGCCCAAGGCCGTGCCCTCGGCACACATACCGTTATCAGCGGCTGTTTCCCAATTGGAGCCCGTAAAGATTGCTTTTTCATGTGCAAAAAAAGCGGCTCCGACCCAGAAATTTGAATAACCCGCATCTGCTTGCAGTCGTGCTCGCAGTGCCGCATTAATCCCGATTTCAATTTCTGTAATATGCAGGCCAGTTTGAAGGGCTGCCTGTTTTTTCGTTAGCATCAATTATCTCCTTAAAAATCTCCTTGTTCTAACCCCTTATAGGCCATTGGAACAAGAAATTTTCGTGCATCTGGCCGTTTCTTATGCTTAATTCACCGGATGCCCCCCTCGCTATTGAGCCAAATCCGTATTCCTGCCGATCTGCGGCAATTGCCCAAAACGCAATTACAGACTGTGGCAGATGAATTGCGCACAGAAACCATTAGCGCGGTGGCGCATACGGGCGGACATCTGGGTGCCGGCCTTGGCGTGGTCGAACTGACCACAGCACTGCATTATGTGTTCAATACGCCCGAAGATATTTTAATCTGGGATGTCGGCCACCAGGCCTATCCACACAAAATTTTGACGGGGCGGCGCGACCGCATCCGCACGCTGCGCCAGGGTGGCGGCCTGTCCGGTTTTACCAAGCGCAGCGAAAGTGAATATGATCCCTTTGGCGCGGCGCATTCATCCACATCCATTTCCGCCGCATTGGGTTACGCCGCCGCACGCGACCAACAGGGCAAAAAAAATCATGTCATCGCCGTGATTGGCGACGGTGCGATGTCGGCGGGCATGGCCTATGAAGCGATGAATAACGCAGGTGCGATGAATTCGCGCCTGATCGTGATTTTGAATGATAATGATATGTCGATCGCGCCGCCTGTGGGTGCTTTGTCCAATTATCTGTCTCGCCTGATTTCATCGAAGCCTTATCTCGGCCTTCGCGAACTCGCGAAAAAAATCGCGCGGCGTTTGCCGAAGCCGTTGTATGACGCTGCAGAGCGTGCAGAAGAATATGCGCGCGGCATGGTCACCGGCGGCACGCTGTTCGAAGAATTGGGTTTTTATTATATTGGCCCCGTCGACGGGCATAATATGGATGCACTGGTACCTGTATTGGAAAATGTACGTGACACACCGGACCACGGCCCGGTTCTCATTCACGTGCGCACGGAAAAAGGCCGTGGATTTCATCCAGCAAAAACTGCAGCAGATAAATGCCATGCGGTAAGTAAATTTGATCTTGTGACCGGCGAACAAGTTAAAGCGACTGCCAAGGCTCCCACCTACACACGCGTTTATGCTGACAGTTTGATCCGTGAAGCGCGGCGCGATGATAAAATCGTGGCGATTACCGCCGCGATGCCATCTGGCACCGGATTAGATTTATTTGAAAAAGAATTTCCAGATCGTAATTACGACGTGGGAATTGCCGAACAACATGCGGTGACATTCGCAGCTGGTATGGCATGTGATGGCATGCGCCCGTTCGTGACAATTTATTCCACATTCCTGCAACGCGCCTATGATCAGGTCGTGCATGACGTTGCACTCCAAAATCTACCGGTACGCTTTATGATGGACCGCGCCGGCCTGGTCGGCGCAGACGGCGCAACGCATGCGGGTGCTTTTGATGTCGCATACCTGGGCTGCCTGCCCAACATGGTGATTATGGCAGCAGCAGATGAAGCTGAATTATCCAACATGGTTTACACGGCTGCATTATATGATGCGGGACCGATTGCCTGCCGCTATCCCAGAGGTGAAGGCACGGGCGCAGCAATTCCCGCAACGCCTGTTCAATTGGAAATCGGCAAGGGCCGCGTGCTGCGCGAAGGCACCAAAATCGCATTGTTGTCATTTGGTGCACGATTAGGTGAATGTTTGAAAGCAGCTGAAGAGTTAGCAAAAATGGGATTATCGACAACAGTTGCCGATGCGCGTTTTGCCAAGCCACTGGATACAGAATTATTATTAAAACTTGCACACGAACATGAAGTGCTGATCACGATTGAAGAAGGTGCGCGCGGCGGTTTTGGCGCGCTGTGCCTGCACGCGCTGGCGGAAAGTGGCGCGCTGGATAACGGCCTGAAAATCCGTACCCTGACATTGCCGGATATTTTCCAGGACCATGACAAACCGGAAAAACAATATGAAGAAGCTGGACTGGATGCGGCAAATATTGCGCGTGTGGCCGCGAATTTAATGATTGGCAACTCTCAGGCCCTGAAGTCCCAAATTTAATCTTCGGATATATTTTCTTTCAGTTGTGCAAATGCCCGCAGCGCGCGATCGCGCGAGAATTTTAAATCAATAATAGGCCGTGGATAATTTGCAGGCGGATCCTGCATTTCCCAGGGCGTATGAATAAACCGGTGCGGCACATCTTTTAATTCCGGCACCCATTGCCGCACATAATCACCCTGTGGATCGAATTTTTCTCCTTGCAGCACCGGATTAAAAACACGGTAGTAAGGTGCCGCATCCGCGCCGCAACCCGCCACCCATTGCCAGGAGGCAGAATTATTCGCAAGATCCGCATCACACAGGGTATCCCAAAACCACGCTGCGCCATCCTGCCACGGCTGCAATAAATTTTTAATCAGGAAAGATGCCACCACCATACGCACACGATTGTGCATGTAACCCGTATGCCATAACTCGCGCATCCCGGCATCAACAATAGGATAGCCTGTTTGGCCGCGCTGCCAGGCGCGCAAATAATCATCATTTGGCTGCCATGGGAAACTTTCGAATCTTTTTTGCAAAGGGACAGACGGCAAATCCGGATAGTGAAAAAGCAGAGAATATGAAAATTCCCGCCAGCCAATTTCCGATTTAAATTTTTCTGCATCCTTTGCAAGCGCTGGATTATCTACAACCCTGGCATCAGTCGCATAAAAAATCTGACGCGGTGTGATTTCTCCCCAATGCAGATAGGGTGAAAGGCGCGAAACATACGTCTTATCAGGGCGGTTGCGGCCATCGGCATAACCTTGCAGATTATTTTCCAGAAATTCCCGCAAGCACAATTGCGCCGCCACCTCGCCCGGCTGCCAGACGGCGCGCATTCCACCTGCCCAATCCGGTTTTGTCGGCAGCAATTTCCAATCATTTAAATCATCTGTTGCCACATCAAAAAAATTAATTTTTGGGGGAGACGCCAATGGTGCGTCAAGAAATTTAGCGGATGCCTTTTTCCAATAAGGTGTGAAGACCCGCATAGGCCCACCATCATTGGTTTTAATTTCCCAGGGCTCATTCAATAAATTTGCCTTAAAGCTAATATAATCTTTTCTTGCATCTGTGATGGCAGATTTAATAGCAATATCACGCTTGATTTCATAAGGTTCATAACAACGGTTCAGATAAAGGGCAGATGCACCCTGCTCTTTCATCAAGGACTGAATAATTTCCATTGGTTTCCCGCGGCGTAAAATTAGGCGCGCCCCAAATGAACGCAGCGATTGATCCAATGTTGCCAAAGCATGATGCAACCACCAGCACGAAGCCCCGCCCCAGGCGGGTGATTGATCCGGGTCGGCGATATAGAGCGGAATGACCGGCGCGCCGGTTGCCAGCGCAGCAGTGAGCGCAGGATTGTCCGACAGGCGCAAATCACGGCGAAACCAGAGGATGACAGGGGCATGCATGGCCCCCAAGATGTGCGGGAAATCGCCTTTCGGCAAGCGAATTAATGATTGTTAATTCTTGGTGATTACCTGCGGTTGCAGCTTGAGAAATCCTGCCATTGCGATAGGTTGGTGTCCTCGGGCCTTTGGCCCCTCAAACTCTTTAGGAGAAAATCTATGAAACTATCTGCACTTTTAATGACTGCAGCTTTGGGCCTAGTCATCAGTGGCGCAGCGATTGCTGCTGAAACACCTTCTGCACCTGCTGCAACGACGACCACACAAAGCCGTCAGACCACAACGATGAGCAGCATGCCAGCAGAGCCTGCTTCTGCTGCAACTGCGACTACAACAACCACAACAACCACTGCGCGCACGACGACGACAGAAATTCAGGGCAAAACTGTTCTGGATTTGGCAGCGTCTGACAGCCAGTTCTCAACACTGGCAAAGGCAATCAAAGCCGCTGGCCTTGAAACCACTCTCAACGGCAATGGTCCTTTGACAATTTTTGCACCAACGAATGCAGCTTTTGACAAATTGGGTCAGCAAAAATTAAATGAACTGATGAAACCAGAGAATAAGGCACAACTGACACAGATCCTGACGTACCACGTCGTGCCACAGGCTCTGCCACAGAACGCTGGTGCACAGCCACAGCCAACTGCGTTTGAAACGGCTGAAGGCCAGTCTCTGATGCTGAAAAAGCAACAGGACGGTAACCTGCAAATTCAAAATGCAAAAGCTTTGAATAGCACACCAATGAATGCCAGCAACGGCCAGGTGATTGCCATCGACACAGTTCTGATGCCAGAAGCTGAAAGCAAAATGATGGGCAAACCTTCATTGATAACCCCTGCGAAACCGCCAACACCTGCAAACTCTGCCAGAACTGCGACGCCTAGCACGTCACAGACTGCACCTGCAGCCCCTGCGGCTTCTTCTGCTCAGTAATTCTGACCCAGAAATCAAAGAAACCGGTGGCTTTTGCCGCCGGTTTTTTTTATGCCTATCATTATGACCATTGGAATTTTATGCGCCATCCCGGAAGAAACCAAAGCTTTTGGCTCTGGCCTCAATATTCTCTCGACGCAGCGCGTCGGGGATAATGCTTTTCATTCCGGCAAATTATACGGCGTAGATATGACGTTGGTAGAATGTGGTATCGGTAAAGTGAATGCGGCTTTTGCCACCACCATTTTATGTGATCATTTTAAATGCAGCAGCCTGATTTTCTCCGGGATTGCCGGAGGCATTGATCCCGAACTTCAGGTTGGTGATGTGGTCATTGCCGATCGGTTGCTTCAGGTCGATTACGGGCGTTTTCAGGACGGTGCCGTCATCCCATTCCGCGCGGGTAATGTCCCTTTTGGCGCGGCGGTGGGCGAAATTGGCTATGTAATGCCCTATGATCTGAAAGAAAAAATTTTACCCCTGCTCAATAAACAATTGCCGCAATGGGAAGGTCGCAGACCCAATATTAAATTCGGCACGGTTTTGACGGGCGATGTTTTTTTAAACGACAGCCGCCAGCGTGAAAAATATTTTGCGGCGCACGGGGCAGCGGCGATTGAAATGGAAGGTGGCGCAGTCGCACAAATCGCCGAAAAATATAACGTGAATGCGGTCATTATCCGCGCGTTATCCGATCTGGCTGGTGATGACAGCCACCTGGATTTTGTCAGCTTTGGGCATTTTGCGGCGGTTTCTGCGGCTGCACTGGTTCAGGAAACGCTGGCCCTTATTAAACCTAAAGCGTAACCGCAACTCTGATTAAACCTTAATCGGCAGGACCATCAAGGACATGCCCTTCAGGTGCAATTGCTGTTGCATTGCATAAGCGGTGTTATTGTGCAGCATACGTGAGAAGAAGTTTTCATTCTCGAACACCAGTTTGGCCGAAAAGAAAATCACATTTTTATATTCACTGTGGATTTCATCTGCCAATCTTAATAGCTCAGCCAATTTATCCGGGCCGTAGGCATGTCGCGCATCCACGGCGTAGCCCAGGTTATGCATGTAATTGGTATAGATGCCCAGATCGCCTTCTACATCGCGTTTCAGATCGGCAAGTTTTTCAGGGCCGCCAAAGTTATCGCTATCGACCTCGCCTACGCGCAGGAAGACAAAGTTTTTAAAGCGATCCGGGAACAGGCGCATCACCGCCATCACCAATTGCATCCCCAGCCCCATGTGCTGGCTAACCAAAAACACCGCAGTAGGTGCCGTTTTATCCAGAGCCGGCGGCTCAGCAATCACACAGACATCTTCGGGCAGAACCACCTGTTGATTTTGGGCCGCCAGGCGGCGCGCCACATTGCGGTAATGATCACGGATATAAAGGCAAGTGATGATGATAGATCCCGTAATTAAGACCGTCAGCCATGCACCATGCGCAAATTTTTCAAAAATTGTGACGCATAGGATACCCGTTGAAACAAGGGCTGTGACAAGTGACAGCAGTAAACGCGCCCAGACATAACGCCGACTGCCACGCCGCCATGAGCGCAACCAATGGCCGACCAGCCCCCACAGCGAAAGTGAGAACGTGAGAAACACATTAATCGAGTAAAGCACCACCAGCACATGTACTTCACCCTGCGTGAAAAGCAGTACCAATACTGCCGCCACGCACATCAGGATCATGCCATTGCCAGTCACCAGTCGTGATGACAACTGGGTAAACTGGTGCGGCAACCAATCATCCCGCGCCATATTTGCCATAATCGCCGGGCCCGCAAGGTAACCTGCATTTGCAGCAACAAATAATAATGCCGCCGCAAAAAACATGGTCATCGTTAAAATAATCTGGTTGAGAGCAGCATTGTCAGGAAAGAGCTGCGCCAAAATCAATTGAAAGGTGGTGGCATTCAGTGTCATGCCTTCGGTATATTTCACGTCCCAGATCAGATAGAGCACGATCAAGCCCGCTGCCATTAATGCAAGCGATAAAGCGAGATACATCATGGTGGCCTTGGCGGTCCGCACACGCGGCTCAGCCAGGATTTGCATATTATTGGAAACCGCTTCGATCCCCGTATAAGTGCCCCCGCCCATCGCAAAAGCCTTCAGCAATAATGCAATCAGACCAGCCACCCCCACTTCCGCAATGGTGAAATGCGTATCGGCAATGGTATTGGGGATAAGATCCGGCAGATTATAACTATGCATCACAATACCGGTGACAATAAAACCGATATGCGTGACAATGAATCCGATGAACAAGGGCATCAGGATTTTAATCGATTCTTTGACACCGCGCAGATTCAGTACCAAAAGTAGCACCACAAAAAATAAAGTCGTGGGCATTTTCATAAAATGATAACTGGTGGGCAATAAACTGAATAAAGCATCTGATGCCGCCGCCATCGAAATCGCGACCGTTAAGATATAATCGACAATTAATGCGGAACCCGATACCGCACCCGCATAGGGGCCAATTAATTTACTGGCAACTTTATAGCCGCCACCGCCGGAGGGAAATAATTCAATGACCTGGCAATATGCCATCGCCAGCAGAAAGACCGTAATTGCTGTTGCCGCTGCCAGATAAAGCGCGAGATAGGAGTGCGAGCCCAAAGCCAAAAATGCTTCCTGTGGGCCATAGTTGGCAGATGAAATTCCATCCGCGCCAATGCCAACCCAGGCAAGAAATGCAATCAGAAGTAGACTATGCCGCGCGCCAGGTGCCAGCGGATCGCGCGGCGGGCCGATCACGGCAGTTTTCAGGCGTTCAAACAATGACATTATTGATTAAATAGCGCAAAAATTTGCTCGCTGCAATTGCGGCGCAAGGCAGCGGTTGTTACGATGCATTTATTATGAATCGTCACCCAGTCCTCATTGCCCCTTCATTGCTTGCCGCGGATTTCACGCATCTGGCGGATGAAATTGCGGCGATTGAAAAAGCCGGTGCAGATTGGCTGCATCTAGACATCATGGATGGCCATTTTGTGCCGAATATTTCCTTTGGCCCGGGGATTATCAAGCAAGTTCGCAAACTGACAAAAATGCCCTTTGATGTGCATTTGATGATAGCACCCGTGGATCCGCTGTTGCCGGAATTTATTGCCGCGGGCGCGGATTGGATTACTGTGCATCCTGAATCTGGGCCGCATCTGCACCGTACATTACAGACCATTAAAGCTGCCGT
>DPZW01000033.1 GCA_003536545.1 Rhodospirillaceae bacterium | reverse complement strand
CGCGGCGACCGGCGTGGGCGGCATTCTGCGTGATGTATTTACGATGGGCGCGCGGCCGATTGCGAATATGAATGCGCTGCGTTTCGGCGATCCCGATCATCCGAAAACGCGCGCGTTATTAAAGGGTGTGGTTTCAGGAATTGGCCATTACGGCAATTGCGTGGGCGTTCCCACGGTTGGCGGCGAAACGAATTTCCATAAAGCCTATAACGGCAATATTCTTGTGAATGCGATGACGGTTGGCCTTGCGGACACAGACAAGATTTTCTATTCACGCGGCGCGCGCGTGGGCGATCAGGTGATTTATGTCGGCGCAAAAACGGGCCGCGACGGTGTGGGCGGCGCGGTGATGTCGTCGGATTCTTTTGGCGATGACGTGCAGGACATGCGCCCGCAGGTGCAGGTTGGCGATCCCTTCACGGAAAAGCTTTTGATCGAGGCATGCCTTGAACTCATGGCGACGGATGCCATCACCGCCATTCAGGATATGGGTGCGGCGGGCCTCACCTCCTCCTCCGTTGAAATGGCGGACAAGGGCGGCGTAGGCATCGAAATCCACATGGAAAAAGTGCCGGTGCGCGAACAGAATATGACACCGTATGAAATGATGCTGTCGGAATCACAGGAACGCATGCTGGTGATTTTAAAGCCCGGCGCGGAAAAGCAAGCCGAAGCGATTTTCAAAAAATGGGATCTGGATTTCGCCGTGATGGGTGAAATTACGGATACCGGAAATCTGGTTGTGAAGATGAATGGCGAAGTTTACGCGGATATGCCGGTGCGCCCGCTGGTGGATGACGCGCCGAAATATCACCGCCCCACGGAGCCCACGCCGAAACAGCCCATGCTGAATGCCGCGGATTATCCGTTGAAAAAATCCGCGTTGCAGACGCTCAAGGATTTAATTGGCACGCCGGACCTGTGTTCGCGCCGCTGGATCTTTGAACAGTATGATTGCCTCGTGCGCGGCCAGACCGCAAATGGCCCCGGCATCGATCACAATGGCGGCAGCGATGCGGCGATTGTCAAAATTCCCGGCGGCAATAAAGCACTGGCGATCACCACGGATTGCACGCCGCGTTATTGTTTTGCCGATCCACATGAGGGCGGCAAGCAGGTGGTGGCCGAGGCATGGCGCAACATCACTGCATCGGGTGCCCTCCCGCGTGCGATCACAGATAATATGAATTTCGCCAACCCCGAAAAACCGCGCATCATGGGCCAGTTCGCTGATTGCGTGATGGGCATGGCCGAAGCGTGCCGCAAGCTGGATTTCCCGGTGATTTCCGGCAACGTGAGTTTGTATAACGAAACCAACGGCGAAGGCATTCTGCCCACGCCCGCCATTGGCGGCGTCGGCGTGATGGCTGATGTTTCAAAGCGCATGACGCTTGCTTTAAAAGCAGAAAATGAAGCAATTATCCTGGTGGGCGGCATGCCCTCACATATCGGCCAAACTATTTATCTGCGCGAAGTGCACGGCAAAGAGGAAGGCGCACCGCCGCCGGTTGATCTGGCGGTTGAGCGTAAAAACGGCGATGCCGTACGCGAATTAATTTTAAATTCCAAAATCACCGCGTGTCATGACATTGCGGAGGGCGGTTTATTGGTGACAATCGCCGAAATGGCCATGAGCAAGAATATTGGTGCAGAATTGAATATCACGGCGGATGCCGCAACTTGTTTCGGTGAAGATCAGGCGCGCTATGTCATCACCTGCCCGGCGGCAAATGCGGATAAAGTTATATCCACATTGAAATCTGCAGGTGTGGAAGCACAACAAATTGGTGAAACGATCGCAGCGGCAGACATTAAATTGGGCGGCGAAACCATCGCGCTGAAAGACCTGCGCGAAGTTTATGAAAGCTGGATGCCGAATTACGTGAACGGCTAAAAACTTCCCTGCATCTCTCGCAGCATTTCATAATGCGTCAGGTCCGTATGCAACGGCGTAATGGAAATATAATTCTGCTCCAGTGCCGTCATATCCGTATTATCGGCGTATTTGCTATAGACCGAATGCCCCACCCAGAAATACGGTTCGCCCCAGCGGTTTTCGCGCATCATAATGTCGTCGGATGATTTGCCACCGAAATGGCTGGCAACGCGCGCACCCTTTACTTCCGATGCCGCACAAGCCGGGAAATTCACATTCATCAAAACATCACGCGGCCACGCCGCCATTGCCAATAATTTTCGGATAATGCCCTCGGCATGCTGATCGGGCACTTCCCAATTCGCCGCGTTATCGGCAATCACCTGCGATAATGCAATCGACGGCACGCCCAGCATGGTGGCCTCCATCGCCGCCGCGATGGTGCCGGAATACGTGACATCCACGCCCGCATTGCGGCCGAAATTGATGCCGGATAAAACCAGATCCGGCTTGCTGTCCTTAAAGATATGATTGATCGCGAGCAGCATCGTATCGGACGGCGTGCCGTTCACGTAAAACTTCCGGTCATCAATTTTCTTGATGCTCAGCGGCCGGTCAAGCGTAAGGGAATGCGATTTGCAGGATTGTTCGGTTTCGGGCGCCATGACCCAGACATTGTCCGACAGCCGCCGCGCGATCTCCTCCAGCAGCTTGATACCGGGCGCATGCACGCCGTCATCATTGGTGACAAGGATTTTGGCCTTTGATAAATCTTGCGGAAGCTTAAGCACTGATTTTCACAATTCCGCCCATGTAAGGCTGTAATACCGCCGGCACGGTGATAGAGCCATCAGGATTTTGATAATTCTCCATTATGGCAATCAGCGTACGGCCCACGGCAAGGCCGGAGCCATTCAGTGTATGCACAAATTCAGTACCCTTGGCGTTCATGCGGCGCAACCGCGCATTCATGCGGCGGGCCTGGAAATCACCACAGTTACTGCATGACGAAATCTCGCGGTATTTTTGCTGGCCCGGCAGCCATGCCTCGATGTCATAGGTTTTACGCGATGCAAAACCCATATCGCCGGTGCAAAGCAGCATGGTACGGTACGGAATTTCCAGTTTCTGCAAAATGGTTTCGGCGGCGTTTGTCATGCGTTCATGTTCGGCGTCTGAGCTTTCCGGCGCGGTGATGCTTACCAACTCCACTTTGTAAAACTGATGTTGGCGCAGCATGCCCTTGGTATCGCGGCCTGCCGCGCCTGCTTCACTGCGAAAGCACGGCGTGAAAGCCGTGAGGCGCATCGGCAATTGTTCTTCGGGCACAATCGTATCATTCACAAAATTTGTGAGTGAGACTTCGGCTGTGGGAATGAGGAAATGCCCGGTATTTGCCGCAAACAAATCATCCTTGAATTTTGGCAGGTTACCAGTGCCGTACAGCGCGGTGTCATTCACCAAAACAGGCACGCTGCACTCCGTATAACCGAATTGCTCGGTATGCGTATCCAGCATGAACTGTGCGATGGCACGCTCCAGCCGTGCGAGCTGACCCTTAAGCACCACAAAACGGCTGCCAGAAAGTTTCGCCGCCGTTTCAAAATCCATCTGGCCGAGTGCAGGCCCGAGGTCAGAATGATCTTTCGCATTCTTGATATCTTTCCGTGCGCCCCACGCGCGCACTTCAAAATTATCATTTTCATCTTTGCCGTTCGGCACGACGTCTGCGGGTAAATTCGGAATGGTGGCTAGCGCAGCATTCAATGCTTCTTCATGCGTTTTCGCTTCAGCTTCGAGTGCAGCCAGCCGATCTTTCATCGCGGTGACTTCATTCATCAAAGCATCCGCATTGCCGCCTTCGCGCTTGATTTTGCCGACTTCGGCGGATTTTGCATTACGTTCAGCCTGCAAAACTTCGGCCTGCTGCACGGATTGCCGCCATGCGGAATCGAGCGCGAGGATAGTTGCGCTTTCGGCTGGCAAGCCGCGGCGGGCCAATCCTACGTCAAACGCGTCAGGCTGTTGGCGGATTTGCTTGATGTCGTGCATGGTTTTGTGTCCTGATTAAAACAATCGATATTTCATATAATAGCCACAGTGGCACCGCAATCAGGATTTGCCCGAAAAGATCCGGCGTGGGCGTAATAATCGCGGCAATCACCAGAATGGCGATGATCGCATAACGGCGGTAGCGGGACAGCAGATCGGAAGAGC
>DPZW01000134.1:4966-5258 GCA_003536545.1 Rhodospirillaceae bacterium | reverse complement strand
CCCACGCCGGTCGCCGCGCCCTGAAACGGTTCGATGAATGACGGGTGATTGTGGGATTCCATTTTGAACACAGCAGCTTGCCCGTCACCGATATCAATCACGCCCGCGTTTTCGCCTGGGCCCTGGATGACCCATGGTGCTTTGGTTGGCAGTTTTGCCAACCAAACGCGAGAAGATTTATACGAACAATGTTCTGACCACATCGCGGAGAAAATCCCGAGTTCCGTAAAAGTCGGTGTGCGGCCCATAATTGATTTCGCGCGCGCGAATTCTTCGGCATTTAATTTATGTT
>DPZW01000134.1:0-4795 GCA_003536545.1 Rhodospirillaceae bacterium | reverse complement strand
TTCGGCATTTAATTTATGTTGCTTCGCCAACGCGTCATTAACTTCGGGTTCGTTTGATTGCATCGGTTTGCGCGCCGCGTTGCTCATGCCACTGCCTCATAAATACTTTGGAATAATTTTAGTCCAGCGGTTTCGCCCTGCAACTCATTGATCGCATTTTCAGGATGCGGCATCATGCCCAGGATTTTGCCGTCCGCGGAAATAATGCCCGCAATGTCGTTGCTCGCGCCGTTTGGATTATCGGCATAGCGGAACGCAATGCGGTTTTCAGCTTCCAGCATTTTCAATGTATCGGCCTGCGCTGTATAATTCCCGTCACCATGCGCGATCGGGCAGTTGAAGGTTTCGCCTGCCGCATATTTTTTCGTGTAGGGCGTATTATTATTTTCCGCGCGCAGCGGCGTGAATTTACAATTGAATTTCAGATGCGCGTTGCGCAGCAAGACGCCGGGCAGCAGGCCAGCTTCACATAAACTTTGAAAACCGTTGCAGACACCCAAAATATAGGCACCTTTTTTCGCCAGTTCTTTTACGGGCTGCATGATTGGCGACAATGTTGCAATCGCGCCGGTACGCAGGTAATCGCCGTAGCTGAAGCCGCCCGGCAACACGATCAAATCTGATTTTGGCAATTCGCGATCCTGATGCCAGGCAAAAGAGGTTTTGAAACCGGCGGCCTGCAGCGCGGCGGCAATATCATGCTCACGGTTGGTGCCGGGGAAGACGAGGATGGATGCGCTTGCGGTCTTGGCCATTTGAAAAACTGTTTTCTATGAGGGTATTAGCTATATAATGACGCTGCGGCCTAATGAAAAGCTTTATTTTGGGTGAAAAATCGCGTGACATTCCGGCCCCCAGCCGCTAATCCTGCTGCTCCCCAGTGTGGCGGACAACCCCCGAGGAAATCAATGTCGCTGTTTTCGCAAAAGCGGAAAAAATACTATGAAGGTAAAACCAAAATTCTCTACGAAGGGCCAGAGCCGGGCACGCTTGTGCAGTCCTTCAAAGATGATACGACAACAGAGAATGGCGCAAAGCACGAAGTCATCAGCGGGAAGGGTGTGTTAAACAACACCATTTCATCATTTCTAATGAGTAAAATGAATGAAATAGGCATCCCGTGCCATTTCATCAAAAAATTAAATATGCGCGAGCAGCTGATTGCGCATGTCGAGATGATCCCGGTTATGGTTGTGGTGCGGAATGCAGCGGCGGGGACATTGGCGCAACGTTATGGTCTTGAGCGTGGGCAAATCCTGCCGCGCGCCATTGTGGAATATTTCCTCAAAAAAGACGAATTGAAAAATCCGATGGTGTCGGAAGAACATATGACAGCCTTTGGCATTGCCAGCCTGCCGGAAATTGATGAGATCTATTCACTCGCCATGCGGATCAATGATTATCTGTCCGGCATGTTTTTGGGGGTGGGTTTGCGTTTGGTGGATTTCAAACTGGAATTCGGGCGGCAATTTTTATCTGATCATGAATTGCGCATTGTCGTGGCAGATGAAATCTCGCCAGATGTTTGCCGCATTTGGGATGTGAAAACGAATGAGAGCCTAGACAAAGATCGTTTTCGTACGGGCGAGGGAGATTTGATGGCGGGATACCGTGATATTGCGGCGCGCCTGGGTGTGTTTCCGGATACTGCCAGTGGCACAGATACGGGCGGTGATATTTTATCCATGACGGATGCGGCTGAGCGCGCTAGTAAATTGGCCAAAGACAAAGAGGCCGGAGGGAGATAGTCGTGAAAGCAAGAATTACTATTACTTTGCGCAAAGGGATCTTGGATCCACAAGGGCAGGCAATTGCACATGCATTGCAGGGATTGGGTTTTGCGGGTGTACAGGATGCACGTCAGGGGAAGGTGATTGAGCTCACACTCGCCGACGGCACCAATGCGGCGGAAGCAAAAACACAATTGGAAAAAATGTGCCAGCAATTGCTCGCAAACCCGGTAATGGAAGATTATAGCGTTGAAATGGTGGCGTAATGCGCCGCGAAGACGCTCTCGCTCAAATCCCGTTTGCGCTGGATAAAACCGATCTTCAGGGCTTCGCGCATAAACATGCGGGCAAGGTGCGCGAAAGCTATTATGGCAATGGCCCGCGCGTCATCGTCACCACAGACCGCATCAGCGCATTTGATTTCCATGTGGGATTGATCCCGTTCAAAGGCCAGGTGCTGAACCAGATGGCGGCGTTTTGGTTTGATGCGACCAGGGATATTATTCAAAATCATGTGATTGCAACGCCGGATCCGAATGTGACGATTGCCAAGGAATGCAAGCCGCTACCCCTTGAAATGGTGGTGCGTGGCTATATTACGGGCGTGACGGGCACATCCATGTGGCATAAATATTCCGCCGGCGGTCGTGAATTTTGCGGGCATACGCTGCCGGACGGCATGCGAAAGAATGATAAATTGCCAACGTCGCTGATCACGCCATCCACGAAGGAGTCTGAAAAGAATAAACATGACCGTTCCGTGTCGCCGCAGGAGCTGCTGGAATTTTCCGGGATTGATCCTGCGCTGTATGAACAGATTGAACAGGTCGCATTGAAATTGTTCGCGCGCGGTACGGAAATCGCGGCGCGGGCAGGGTTTATTCTGGTGGATACCAAATATGAATTCGGCCTCGATGAAAATAGCAAACTTACGTTGATCGATGAAATCCACACGCCGGATTCCTCACGTTACTGGAAAGCCGAAAATTACGCTGCGCGCCAGCAGGCGGGCGAGGAACAGGATTATTACGATAAAGAATTCGTGCGTCTGCAACTGGCCGCGATGGGTCTCAATAAATTTGGGATGGAAGCAGAATTGAAAAAACTCCCGCCCGATTTATTTGCCGATGCCGCGATGCGTTACATCGAGGTTTATGAAACCATCACCGGCCAGAAACTGAATTACGAAATTGGTAATCCACTGCCGCGCATTGAGCAGAATGTGGCAGCTTATCTCGCCAAAGCGGCATGAGCTGGGTCGCTGAAGAACTAAGCCGTCTTTCGGATCGCTACACCCATATCGCCCGCGCGGTGGAAAAAGTGGGTGTGCCACCATTTCGTAGCAGCAAGGCTGATTTCCGGATGCTCGCAGGGTTGATTATTCAGCAGCAGGTTTCTGTAGGCGCAGCGCGTTCAATCAATGCACGTTTGGATGCATTATTGCCAAATATGAATCCCGATATAGTTTTGGCGGCAACAGATGCGGATTTGCGCGCGGTCGGTTTATCAGGTCAGAAAGTAAAATATTTGCGTGACCTCGCGCAGCATGTATCGGATGGCCGCCTCGATATTGCGCGGTTAAAAAAACTGGATGATGCAGAGATTGTTGATCAGCTCACGCAGATCAAGGGCATCGGCCGCTGGACAGCGGAGAATTTTATGATTTTTTCCCTGCAGCGGCGCAATGTCTGGCCCGCGCATGACCTTGCGCTACAGGAAGGCATGCGGAAATTAAAAAAGCTCGATGAACGCCCGAATGCAAAACTTATGGATGTTCTGGGCGGTCGTTACGCGCCGCATCGCAGCGCGATGGCACTGCTAGGCTGGCATTATCATGAGGGGATGAAATCAAAGCCGTAATAATGCCGTGCAGCGTGCGCAGTTCCTGATCCGTCAGGTTGGCGCGTTTGAATAATGCCGCCAGGTTCTGCAGCATATTGGGCTTTTGATCTTGGGATGTGAAAAATCCGGTTGGTTCCAATTCACCCACCAGACGCTGCAAAAAGAAATCCACATCCTTTTGCATGGCAGGGAAAATATTGGTGGCCAGCGGCATCTGTACCGGCGGCGTATGGTCCGCTGTGCGTAGAAATTCCCATGCCACAAGTAATACGGCTTGTGCAAGATTCAGCGAAGCATATTCAGGGTTCAGGGGAATATTGATATTCGCATTGGCCAGCATGATTTCGGTATTTTCCAGTCCCGTGCGCTCTGCACCAAACAGCAGGCCAACACGCTGGCCCCTCGCGATTTTTTCATGGGTGGCCAGCGCGGCGGCCGTGGGTGTATAGGTTTCGCGGGCCTGAAAACGCGGGCGCGAAGTGGTGGCAAAAGTGAAATGCAGATCCGCAATCGCATCTGCCAGCGTATCAAAAATCTGCGCATGATCGAGGATTTCATCTGCATTGCTGGCGGTTGCATAGGCACGGTTGGTGGCTTTATCTGGCCAGCCATCGCGCGGCGCAACAATTCGCAGTTCCGTCAGACAGCAATTCATCATTGCGCGGGCAGTTGCCCCCACATTCTCATGCATTTGTGGGCGGACTAATATCACAACAGGCTTTGTCATTACGCGCGCCGCCAGGTCGTGCCGGTTGGGATATCTTCAAGAATAATGCCAGCCGCGAGCAATTCATCGCGAATGGCATCGGCGGTTTTGAAGTCTTTATTTTTCTTGGCCGCATATCGGTCACGGATTTTATTTTCGATCATTTCCGCATCTGCGCCGCCTTGCAGCCAGTTTTCGGAATTTTTCTGAAACAATCCCAGAATTTTTCCGAGCGCGCGGATTTTATCAATCGCGCCATAATCATGCTTGTTCAACGCCGTCGTCCATTCATGGATTTTGCTGAGCGCAAGCGGCGTGTTCAGGTCATCCAGCAAACCGGATTCCGCCAATACATTCGGTTCCGCTTCAATTTTATGGCCGCGCAACGCAAGATATGTTTTATCCAGTGCAGCTTTGGATTGCGCCAGCAATTCCTCTGTAAAATCCAGCGGCTGGCGATAATGCGCGGAGAGCAGGGAGTAACGAATAACTTAGCCATCCCATTTTTGCAGCAGGT
>DPZW01000115.1:9548-10212 GCA_003536545.1 Rhodospirillaceae bacterium | reverse complement strand
GGCACAAATCATGATCTCGGTGTAAAAAGCCCGCATGCAAAACCTCCCCGATGCCCGCATCCCTGACGACGAGCCTGAAAAGGCTGCCCCCCGCCCCGCCCCGCGCCCGCTGCCGCCCGCCAAACGCGAAAGCACCATTGGCAGTTTATTCTGGGCGATTGTGCTGGCATTTGCGATCCGCGTCTTTGCCTTTGAGCCGTTTAATATTCCATCCACTTCGATGGTGCCGAATTTATTGATTGGTGATTTTTTATTCGTCTCTAAATACAGTTATGGCTATAGCGCAAAATCCATAGGCTATGGCCTGTTCAATTTCCAGGGCCGTGTAGGTGGGGATGCCCTGCCACAGCGCGGCGATGTGGCGGTCTTTAAATTACCGACCAACCCGAATATTGATTACATCAAACGCGTGATTGGCATGCCCGGTGACAAAATTCAGGTGCGAAATGGCCGCCTTTATATCAATGACAAATTGATCGAACGCCGTAGTCTGGGTGATTTAAATTACAGTGACCGCGATCACAAACAAACATTCCAGCGTTACGAAGAAGTATTACCCGGCGGCGTGAAACATATCATTGTTGAAGAATCTGATAACGGGCCGCTTGATAACACCGGCGTCTTTATGGTGCCGCCCGGATATTATTTTATGATGGGCGATAAC
>DPZW01000115.1:0-9405 GCA_003536545.1 Rhodospirillaceae bacterium | reverse complement strand
TATTATTTTATGATGGGCGATAACCGGGATAATTCGCAAGACAGCCGCGTGAGCAGCGTCGTCGGCTATGTGCCACTGGAAAACTTCGTAGGCCGGGCTGAGCGTTTGTTTTTCTCGCTCGATGACGATACCGCCGCATGGGAAATCTGGAAGTGGCCCTTTGCCATTCGTTATGACCGTCTCTTTTCAACGATCAAATGAAATCCGCGCGCATCTCTGAAATTCTGAATTACCGGTTTCGGGATGAAATGCTTTTAACGGATGCCATCACGCATCCATCGCGCCGGAGTGCGCATAGCAAAACATCTGCTTATGAACGTCTGGAATTTTTAGGCGACCGCGTATTGGGCTTGGTAATTGCTGAAATTTTGCTGCGTGCATTCCCGGATGAATCCGAAGGCGATTTGGCGCGGCGTCATGCCGCATTGGTGCGCGCAGAAACCTGCGCGGCCGTCGCGCAGCAATGGGAATTGCATAAACTGCTAGATGCAGCCAGCAGTGAATATGTGGGGGGTGAAATCACCAATATCGCAACGCTATCCGATGCCGCCGAAGCCATCATTGGTGCGATTTATCTGGACAGCGATTTTGAAACCGTACGGGCAATGATTACACGGTTCTGGTCGCCGCTATTGAATGAAAAACTCGCGCCGCCGTCTGAGCCAAAGACCGAATTACAGGAATGGGCCCAGGGCCGTGGCCTGCCCCTGCCGGAATACCGTGAAGTCAGCCGCACCGGCCCCGATCATGCCCCCGAATTCGTGATTGAAGTGAGTGTAAAGGGCCACGCACCGGCACAAGGTAGCGGCAATTCCCGCCGCGCCGCCGAAAAAGCGGCAGCGAAAAAACTCCTCTCGCAACTATAAAACTACTGGCTTTTGCATGCAGGATTAAGCCATAACATCCCCTATATGCGCGAACGTCAAATTTTAAATTTTAATGCCCCGCCCTGCATGGAAACCTTCCAAAAAATGGCAATGGCGGTTTATCAAGATGAATGTGGTTCGCGTATGTTTTTTTCTGCGCATAATAAACGCGGTCTGTCCGTTACCGCCTTGCCGCAGGCAGGAATTCTTGTTCAGGCTATTTGCCATTTTCCGCCGGATGGGAATTCTGAAATCATCGCGGACCCAAGGATAAAATTTCCTAATTTTAACAGCACTGCCGTCACCCTTCCCTTTTCAATCATGGCCATGGATGATGCAGTACAAATTTTGTATGGCATGCTCTGTCATGTATTTGACCAGCCACGCTATGAAGACATGCCACCTGTGCGCGGGCCCTACTTAGACTATTCCACTCTTGAACAGCCCACTCTATAGTCCCTTTAATGATTGACAATTCTTCTCCCAAACGCTGCGGCTTTGTTGCCATTGTCGGCGCACCCAATGCGGGCAAATCGACACTGATGAACCACCTGTTGGGCATCAAGCTGGCGGCGGTTTCTGCCAAGGCGCAAACCACGCGTTCGCGCATTCGCGGTGTTCTGACCGAAGGCCAGGGCCAGATTATTTTTGTTGATACGCCGGGGATTTTTAAACCGGAAAAAAAACTCGACCGTGCGATGGTGCGCGCCGCCTGGCACGAAGAACAGGATGCGGATATTCGCCTGCTGATCATGGATGCATCGCGCGGGAAAATTGATCCGCATACGCTGCCGATTATCGAAACCATCAAAGAACAAAAAATTGATAAAACATGGTTGCTGCTGAACAAGATTGATAAAGTCGACCGGCAGAAATTATTGCCGCTCGCGCAGGAATGCCAAGACCTCGGCATTTTTGAAAATATCATGATGATTGCCGCCAAACATGATGACGGCCTGGAAGATCTCAAAAATAAACTCCTCACCGCCATTCCGGAAGGCGAATGGCATTATCCCGAAGACCACCTGACGGACCTGTCGGAACGCCTGATTGCAGCAGAGCTCACACGCGAACAGCTTTATCACCAGCTTGGCGCGGAATTGCCCTATGCCTCCACCGTTGTCACGGATTCCTGGGAAGTTTTCCGCAACGGCAGTGTGAAAGTCAGCCAAACCATTTTAATTGAGCGCGAGAGCCAAAAGCCGATTGTCCTGGGCAAAGGCGGCCAGAAAATCCGAGACATCCGTGAGGCCGCACAAACCGAAATCGCCGAACTTGCAGGCTGCCCCGTGCATTTATTTTTATACGTCAAGGTCGCCGAACGCTGGAAGGACGATCCTGAACATTACGAAAACTGGGGTTTGGAATATAAGGCGTAGGACTCCCCTTCCCCCTTACCCGCGAAGCAGACATAATTCCGGGAATGAACGAAGTCACCGATACTGGCATTATCTTGGACCTGCGGGCGCATGGGGAAAACCACGCAATCGCCAATATTTTATCTGCCAGACAGGGGCGCATTGCGGGACTGGTACATGGGGGCCAGGGGCGGCGACAACAGCCGAATGTACAACCTGGGAATCTGGTGAATTTTACCTGGCGTGCACGTATGTCGCAGCAGCTGGGCACATTTACCTTGGAGCTCACGCATAATCCATCAGCCGGCGTGATGCATGACTCTGCACGCCTGTCTGCACTGCAATTTTTATCACCGCTCCTGGCGCGCGTTTTGCCGGAGCATCATCCTTATCCGAATTTATATGCGCGCTACGAAGCATTCCTGCGCGCGATTAATACACCTGACTGGGCACAGCAATATGTGATGCTCGAAGTGCGGTTACTGGCAGAGCTGGGCTATGGCCTGGATTTCACGCGCTGCGCCATGACCCAGAATACGGATACAACCCAACTGGCATTTGTTTCGCCCAAAACCGGCCGCGCCGCCACCGCTGACGCCGCACGCGGCTATGAACGGCAATTATTCGCATTGCCCAAGTTCATGGTCAGCAATGCTGCTGCCACAATGGATTGCATTGCATCAGGCTTGATGTTGACCGGTTATTTTCTGGAGCAATCTTTGGCGGATTTTCATTCCAAAAACCTGTGGCAATTCCGGGTGCGCATGCTGCAAAACTTTCAACGCATGGCTGCCGCGGCCTGATGTCTGTCCTGCGCCCTGCCGTGGTGGAAGTCAGCCGTGCCGCACTTTCGCATAACCTTCAGGCTATTCATGCACAGGTGGGAAATAAAAAAATCATGGCTGTGGTAAAAGCGGATGCTTACGGCCACGGCCTGACAGAATCCGCCAAAACTTTTGCCGCTGCAGGTGCAGATTATTTCGGTGTCGCATTGGTCGAAGAAGGCATTACATTGCGCCGCGCGGGCATCACACAGCCGATTTTGGTAATGGGTGGATTGCACGGTGAGCAGATTGCGGATTATCTGGATAATAATCTTGATATCACGGCATCATCAGCAGATAAGCTGCGCGCCATTGATGCAGCGGCGATGGCGACGAATAAAACCGCGCGGGTACATTTAAAAATCGATACCGGTATGGGTCGCATTGGCGTGCAATATGATCGCCTGCCGCCATTTATTGATGCCCTCCTGACCTGCAAAAATATCAATATTATCGGTGTGTTTTCACATCTTGCCACCGCCGAAGAAACCGATTTACATTTTGCACGCACGCAAATTCAACGTTTTGAAACTGCTCTGGCGGAATTAAAATCACGCGGTGTCGCCTGGCAGCTGGCGCATATTGCCAACTCTGCCGCAGTGCTGACACTACCGGAAAGCTATTTTGATATGGTGCGCCCTGGCCTTGCCCTTTATGGCGTTGCGCCAACACCAGCCATGCAGAATATTTTACCACTGCACCCCGCGATGTCATTGAAATCAAAAATTGTTTATTTCAAAGTTCTGCATCGCGGCCAATCCGTCAGCTATGGCCAGCATTGGAAAGCTGAAAAAGACACACGCATTGTCACCATTCCTCTCGGCTACGGCGATGGTTATCCGCGTGCACTGTCCGGCAAAGCTGAAGTTTTAATCGGCGGGAAACGTTATCCAATCGCGGGGAATATCTGCATGGATCAAATGATGGCAGATATCAGAGATGCCTCTGCCTACAATGGCGACGAAGTGGTATTGATCGGCCCACAAGGCGATGAAATCATCACCGCCGGCGAAATTGCCGCGAAATTAGGCGCCGTTCCCCACGAAATATTAACATCCCCCAATTTGCGAGTGCCGCGAGTCTATCTATAACTGTCTGATGAGTCGTAAAAATAATACTACCGCTGCCGTTCAGGAAATCATTCAGGATCTGCCGCTGACGGATTTGCTGGCAGAACGCTACCTTGCTTATGCGCTTTCTACCATCACTTCCCGCTCGTTGCCGGATGCGCGCGATGGCCTGAAACCGGTACATCGCCGCTTATTATATGCGATGTCACAGTTATCATTGCGCCCTACTACGCCGCCCAAAAAATCAGCCAAGATTGTCGGTGAGGTGATGGGTAATTATCACCCCCACGGTGACAGCTCGATTTATGACGCGCTCGTGCGCCTCGCACAGGATTTTGCCGCCCGCTATCCCCTCATCGACGGCCAAGGGAATTTTGGAAATATCGACGGCGATAATCCAGCTGCGATGCGCTATACGGAATCACGCCTCACGGTTGCTGCAGAATTACTCTTGCAGGGGATTGATGAAAATGCGGTTGATTTCCGCTCGACCTATGATGATACGGGCCGTGAGCCTGTGGTGCTGCCCGCGGCTTTCCCAAATCTGTTGGCAAATGGTGCAAGCGGGATTGCGGTCGGTATGGCCACATCCATCCCGCCGCATAACGTGGCGGAAATCTGTTCGGCATTATTGTATTTGATTAAATCGCCCAAGGCGGCCATTTCAGACATATTGAATTTTATGCCGGGACCGGACTTCCCCACTGGCGGCATTCTGGTTGAAGATCGCGAGATGATCGAGCAGGTTTATACCACCGGACGTGGGTCATTGCGGCTGCGCGCAAAATGGGAAATTGAGAAAATTTCCGGTGGCGGCTACCAGATTGTTGTCACCGAAATTCCATGGCTGGTACAAAAAGGCAAATTGGAAGAGAAAATTGATCAGCTATTGCAGGAAAAGAAATTGCCTCTGCTGGATGATATTCGTGATGAAAGTGCCGAGGATATTCGCCTGGTTCTTATCCCGAAATCACGCAATATCGATGCAGATATTTTGATGGCGCAACTGTTCCGTATGACAGAACTGGAAGCGCGCATCAGTGTGAACCTGAACGCGCTGGACAAGGGCCGCGTCCCGCGCGTGATGAACCTGAAAGAATTATTACAGGCATTCCTGGATCACCGCCATGAAGTCTTGGTGCGCCGCAGTGAATGGCGATTGAATAAGATCAAAGATCGTTTGGAGATTTTGGGGGGACTGCTCATCGCCTACCTGAATCTTGATGAAGTTATCCGTATTATCCGTACCGAAGATGAGCCTAAACCTGTGCTGATTAAAAAATTCAAATTGTCCGAAACGCAGGCCGAAGCCATCCTTAACATGCGCCTCCGCAATCTCCGCAAACTCGAAGAAATGGAAATCCGCGGCGAGGACAAGGCATTAAAGGAAGAACAAGCCGCGCTGCTGGACTTGTTGTCATCTGATAAAAAACGCTGGGCCGCGATTGCAGATCAGATTAAGGCCATGCAAAAACATTTTGGCGCAGATACACCACTGGGCCGCCGCCGCACAGAAATCACCGCTGCGCCCGCTGAGATCAACCTGGAAGACGCCATTCCAGTTGAACGCGAACCCATCACAGTTGTTTGTTCCGATAAAGGTTGGGTGCGCGCCTTCAGCAAGCATGATACCGCGCCGGACAGTGTGAAATATAAAGAGGGTGATAAGGAGAAATTCTTTTTCCCGGCCTGGAGCAGCGATAAAATTCTCGTCTTTGCAACTTCTGGGAAATTTTATGCCATTGGCGCGGACGTGCTGCCATCTGCACGCGGCCACGGGGAGGCATTGAAATTATTAGTAGATGTGGGCGCAGGCCACGACATCACGAATTTATTTGCGTATGATCCGGCAGGCAAGTTACTGGTGGCATCAGACAGCGGCCACGGCTTTATCGTGCCACAATCCGAAATTCTGGCGCAAACCAAATCCGGCAAACAGATCCTAAATCCGCCTGCGGGCGCAGAGGCCAAAATTTGCACGGCAGTTCCCGCCAACGCTGATCACGTGGCCGTCCTTGGCGCGAATAAAAAACTACTGGTCTTCCCCATGGATCAATTGCCGGAAATGGCCAAAGGCAAAGGCGTTTTGCTGCAAAAATCCAAAGATGGTGGGATTATCGGCGCGCGAGCCTTTAATCTGAAGGAAGGCCTGACCTATGGGGATTCCAAGCCCAAAACCCTGTCAGCCGCAGAATTAAAGGAATTTATGGGTGAACGCGCCCAGGCTGGCCGTATTGCGCCACGCGGATTCCGGCTTTAGTTCCCATAAAATTAAATTTTAAATTCCTTGATTTCGGACCGCTGAAAGCGGTACTCCTGAGGCAGGAGATAATTAATGTCACATAAACTTTCACGTCGGAATTTTTTAAAACTTGCAGCAACTGCCAGCGCGCTTACAACACTTTTATGCGGCACAGCCTTTGCAGGTAACAGCTCTGGGGAAAGCCCACTCTTATCGCAGAACAATGACAAAACCATTGGCCGCATGATCGGTACGCAAACCTACATTACCGCTAACCAAAAAGACCCTGAAGAATTCAGAAAGACAGCTGCAGCCATGGCAGGCATTGGCATGTCCTCGATGCGGATGGATGTTTTATGGTGGGATACGCGCAACATTGACAAGGAAACACAGGTCTCAACAGTCAATGCCGAAGGGGATGCAGCGTTTCTGGAGCGTATTAGAATTTGTGCTGGCCTGAATATGTCTCCCATTCTGGTCTTCCCGCCCGTGCATACATCGCTCCCGGAAACGCAGTTCGGCTGGGAATGGATGGGCTGGCCCACTACAGAAAAAAATAAACAGGCTTATGCAGAGTGGGTAGCAGATGAAGTGGCTGCCATTAACCAGGCTCTGCCCAATTTAAAAATCACTGTTCAGCTGGGCAATGAAGTCAGCAAAAACAATGAATGGAAAAAATATGCCGATGACTATGCAGATCTGGTAAAACTGACATCCGAACTGCTGAAAGACCGCGGCCTCAAAAATTATACCCTGGCACTGGGCAGTGTCGATTTGGCACAGGGTGATGTGAATGCAGCAGACCTGATGAAATATTATCGCCAAAATCGTGTTCTGGATTCTGTTGATTTGGTAACTCTCCAGTTTTATGGTCGTGATGCCAACAATGAATTCGCGCCTGAAGGCGTACTGGGTATCTTGGATGCCACATTGGCTGAATTAAAAGGTAAAGCATTTTCTGTGACTGAAGTGGGGCAAGATCGTTTCACCCATTCCATGGCAACCGACAAACCCGACCCAGAAGCGATGGCAACCAAGGAAAGATTACAATCTGCGCATGTCGTGCGTGCCGTTCTGATCGCGCTTTGCAAGGGCGCAAAACACGTCACGATTTACGAGGCGCGCGATCGCCATCTGAATGGCGAAGAATATCATGAAAAACCGGGAGCAGCATCTTTCCTGGGCATGATTAAGCAAGATCGTAATTTGACCATGCTAGGCCAAACCATTGCAAAATTTGTTAAAGATAATGGTGAATTACAACCGCTGCCATCCTTTGAGCAAATGCACGACAATCCACGCCATTACCAGGTGACCTTGCAGGCGGCCAATGGCAAAAAGATTTATCTACGCTGGAAAGAAGCCACCTTTGACAAGGGTGATGCCAATTTCCCGGATATTATGCCAAAAGCATTCGACAAACCCTATCAGCCCCGCAGGGAACAAAATTTGCAAGCTGGAGCCGCACGCCTGTAAAACCCCCATCGGTAAAAAAGGAATCTGTGATAATTTATCAAGATGAGTTTAGGCCATAGGATTTTACTTTATGCAGGTGTGCCATGTTGTCTGCTGGTCATCGCTGGCATGACAGGAAAAAATTTAGCGGTCCAAAAAGCCCAAAATCAAATGCTCTTGCAGACCACCCCGCTTTCTGCGGCAGTGGCCCCTATGAAGACATCAGCCCTACTCGGAAAAGAACAGAATCCAACCCCGGAAATTGTTTTCCAGGCCCCTTCATTCATGCCGTCACCCCGGATTGCCGCAGCCCAGACATCCCCTGCTGTCGTTGAATCCAAACCCAAGCCTAACAAGGCAGAAATCGCAAAAATAACAGATAAACCCGTCGTAAAACCTGAGCCAGCCGATCCTATCATTGCGCCACCCCAAGAAATTCAGCCGCGCATATCACGTGATCTTTCGGAAATTCAACAATATCATCCTGTTGGCAAAATTATGCCGGATACTTTATATGAATTTAAAGTCAGCCACGCCGATTTTGATATCATGCCAGATATCGCCAAACAATTATTGGAGCCTTATAAGGCTGATGTCGGGCTCAAAGATCAGCTTGATCCGGCCTATCCCAAACAGGTAATTGGCATATTGGATTATGGCGATGAAATTGGAATCCTGATGAATAGCCGTGCCGTCACAGCCTATTTGAGAATTCTACCTAAATTAAATGATGCACCCGGCGTAGATGAAGCAGCCAAGGTCACTATCCAAAAAATCTGCGATGCTTTTACCGCTTGTCCTGAAAAATATGCAATTGCGACAGTTATTCAGCCGCCGCAAAAAGAAACCGTCAATTCACCGCCTATAAAATCAACTAAGCCGCAGCCTGCACCGCTTGGCCATTAATGGACAATTGCCCGGCCTTGGCATCCATTTTAACGATTGCCCCATCGACAATTTCACCGGCCAGAATTTTTTGTGCCAATGGATTTTGCAATTCGCGCTGAATGACACGTTTTAAGGGGCGTGCGCCATAGGTAGGGTCATAACCCTGATCCGCCAGCCAATCTTTGGCTGCCGTTGTCATCTCCAGTTTGATTTTGCGATCTGCCAGCAATTGCTGCAGGCGTTGCAGTTGAATATCCACAATCTGCCCCATATCTGCGCGCGTCAGGCGGCGGAACAACAAAATCTCATCCAGACGATTGAGAAATTCAGGGCGGAAAGCTGATCGTACCACGCCCATCACTTGTTCGCGCACGCCATTCACATCATCACCTTCACCTTGTTGCGCCAGAAATTCTGCGCCCAGATTGGAGGTCATGATGATCATTGTATTCTTGAAATCCACCGTTCTTCCCTGTCCGTCCGTCAGACGGCCGTCATCCAATACCTGCAGCAGCACATTGAACACATCCGGATGTGCTTTTTCAATTTCATCGAATAAAATGACCTGATAGGGACGGCGGCGCACGGCCTCAGTCAATGCACCACCTTCGTCGTACCCCACATAACCCGGAGGCGCACCAATCAAACGCGCAGTGGAATGTTTTTCCATATATTCCGACATATCAGATCGGAAGAGCGTCG
>DPZW01000133.1:422-9553 GCA_003536545.1 Rhodospirillaceae bacterium | reverse complement strand
TGGCGCGTTTGCGCAGCGCAAAAAATGAATTTTAACTGGTAGTGCAAAAATTAACCATGTCGATTACCCATGCGGAAACGGGTTTGCGAGACATGAAACTTGCCGCCCAGGAAGTGGGCAATGCGTTGGAAGACAATATTGCTACCGCACGCGGCCTGTCCCAGGAATTGCAATTCATGATTGAAAGCGGTGACAGTCTGGCAAATCGCCTGATGCATGCCGCTGAATCGGGTTCTGTCCCTGCGGAAACTTCGCGCCAACAACCGGCGGGATTATTTGCCGGCAAAAAACCTGCGGAAAATAAACCGGGTAAAACACAATCCCGCGCTGAAACCCAATTGATGGAAGACCTGGGCCGCGTAGCTGAGGCGCGTGCGGCCCAAACCAAAGAGGCTGGCTAATGAATTTATGGCTCAGTATTTATCGCCGTTTGCGCATTTTGCCGCTGACGATATTGATTGTGTTTGTAGCACTTTTTGTCCGCGTAGAATCTGCCAAGGTAAATGCAAAGAAGGGACTCTTTATTACGACCAACACGGTTCAGGCCGAGGACGCGAAGAAAGACGAGCATAAAAAGGAAAAAAAAGAAGAATCCAAAGCTGATGACAAAAAAGACGGCGACAAAAAAGATGAGCATGCCGAAGCTGAAAAAAAACCTGAAGAAGCGATAGATCCATTGGATGTCACCAAACAGGAAATGCGTGCATCGTCTGAGCTGGCTATTCTGCAGGAGCTTGCAGACCGCCGCCGTGCCATTGAGCAGCGCGAAGCAGCGGTGATGGAAAAGGAAGCTTTGCTGAAGGCAAGCGAAGTACAGTTTGATGCAAAAATTAAAGAGCTTACGGATCTGCGGAATGAGATTAAGGCACTGGTAGATACAACCAAAGCCAAGGAAGACGAAGAGACCAAGCGGCTGGTGACTATTTATGAAAAAATGAAGCCCAAGGATGCTGCCGGCATTTTATCGACGTTAAATATGAGTGTCTTGTTGCCCATCGCACGCGGTATGAAGGAAACAAAACTATCGCCCATACTGGCTGCGATGCCACCAGACAAGGCAAAACAGATTACCGACATGCTGGCCAGAAAAGCGCAGATCTTGCCACAAGATACGCCTGTGCGCGCAGCAGCAGAGGCGGCAGCAAAAGAAGCCTTGCCTAACTTGCCGCCGCCACCGTCTGAATAATGACGATAGATCTCACTATGCGGATTTTGGTGGTGGATGATTATGGTACCATGCGGCGTGCCATGCGACAGGTTCTGCTGCAATTGGGCTTTCTGCACATTGATGAAGCCATTGATGGCGGCATGGCTTATGAAATGCTGCAACAGAATGATTATGGCCTTGTGATATCTGATTGGAATATGCAACCCAAAGACGGCTTGGATTTGGTTCGCGCAGTTCGCACAAATCCCGCCATGCAAAAAATGCCATTCATCATGGCCAGCACGGAAGGGCGTGCCGAGAGAATTCAGAATGCCATTGCCGCAGGTGTGGATGGCTATCTCGTCAAACCCGTGGGGGTGGATTCGCTGCGCAGTAAAATCGAAGAATTATTGGGGCCGATTCCCCATGCGGCCTAGAGGAATAATTCATCGGTCTCGATGCTTGGCCTTGGCGCAAACTGGGGTTATTCTGAAGCCTGTGTTGATGAGATTCTTTCTTGCCTTGGGGCTGATACTTGTTTCGGCCATGCCGCTCTTTGCGGCAGAAAGCGTTGTGATGCGCGCCGGTGTGCACGAAAATTATGATCGCCTTGTCATGGATTGGGAAGGGACCACCGATTATAAGCTGACAGGCCGCGCACCCAATTACGAACTGTCATTCTCATCAGATGCCAAGGTGAATTTGCCTGACATGGGCCGATTAAAACGTTTTAAATCTCTTGGTATTAAAAGCAGCGAGCCGTTGGTGCTCAGCATTCAGTTGAGCGAGGGGCAGGCGTTATCTGTTTCGCGCCTGGGGAAGCGCGTTGTATTGGATGCTGAAAAAGATACGCGGAAAAAATCTGAGGAGCCGCCGCCTGAGCCAGAACCTGTTGCTGCTCCTGTGCCAGAGCCTAAAAAAACTGAAGCACCTGTGAATGATGAACTGGCAGGGCTTAAAAACAAAATTGATGAGGCTTTAAAGGTTGCGCCCTGGTCTGAAAATCAGGATGCAGGCGCACCTGCGCCGGCAGCAAAAGCAGATGCGCCGCCACCTGCAGAAGCGGCCAAGCCTGAAGCTGGCGGTCAAAGTAATGTGGGCCCCGGCGGACGGCCGTTGACATTGGCTGAAATGCTTGAACGCAGAAAAGCGGATGAAGAAAAGAAAAAGCTGGAAGCTGAAGCCGCACCGAAAACAGAAGCTGCAAAGGCAGAGGCCGCGGCTGAAGAAGAAGCATTGAATGCGGAACAGTTTTTGCCGCTGCCCAATGAATTGCCTGAACCCACCGCCGTCGCAAAAATTAAATTAAAAGTGCCGCCGGGCGTGAAGTTTGCCGCATTTATGCGGGGCCAGAAATTCTGGGTTGTTTTGGATCAGGCCAATACAGAAGATCCCACGGATGAAAATGATGGCGAGCCGACAAAATTTGGTCCTGTCACGCGTTATCAGGTCGGGCAGGGGACAGGCACCGCATACCGGATTCAACTTCAGGAAAATCAGTTTCCTTCGATCACCAAAAGTGACAAGGAAGAATTATTATTCACTGTATTCCAACAGGCCCCATTGGTAATGCCAGTTGGTCTGCCAGTCTCAGTTGAAAATCCGCCAGATTCCGGCGCACAATTAATCATCAAGGATGCAGGCCTGGCGATGCCGCTTCGGATTTCGGACCCGGATATTGGCGATGAGCTTTTTGTTATTCCTGCCGGTGCAGAAAGCGGTGCGGTGACGGAAGGTTACCGCTGGCCACAGCTGGAAACACTTCCGGCAATTCATGGCATTGTCATCTCGCCGATGGTGGATAATATTCTGGTGCTCACAAATAAGACAGGGGCCACGATTTCCCGACCACCCAAGGGCCTGTTGCTGAGTGGTGCGAAGGGGTTGGAGAAATACCGCAGCAATGCGGTGGGCACAAATATTTATGACTTTGCGCGTTGGCGCATTAACGACAGCAAACAATTCCGCCGGACCAAGGCACAATTGGAAAGCTCCCTCACTCAGGTACGAGGCAGCGAGCGTTTGGGCAGATTGATGCAGCTGGCAGAATTTTTATTCGCACATGGTTACGGCCACGAAGCCAATGGCTGGCTGCGGATGGCGGCAATAGAGTTTCCGAACGTCCTGACTGTGCCGGAATATCTGTTGTTGCGCGGTGCCGTGCGTGTGACGATGTATGATTTATTTTCCGCAGATAGGGATCTGTCACAGCCGGGCTATGCATTTGAGCCAGAGGTTGCATTGTGGCGCGGTTGGGCCGCTGCGGAATATGGGGACTTCACTCGCGCCCGATATTTCTTCGCACTGGCCAGCAATTTATTGCATGATTATCCAGATCCCTATTTCAAACGAATTGCGATGGCAGCATCGGAAACAGCACTGTTAACAGGTGATGCGGTTGCAGGCGGCGCGTTGATTGACCGCATGATGAAGCGCAAAGACCTGGAGCCCGCTGAAAAAGGGCAGCTATTTTATCTGCGCGGTTTGTATGCACGCATGAACGGCAATCCCGAAGAGGCCATTAGCTTATGGGAGCGTGCCGTTAAAAGTAAAAATGCGATGTATGCCGCCAAAGCTGAACTATTATTGGTCCAGGAAGGCCTGAAGACCAATACCATGACGACAGAGCGCGCGATGGAACGGCTGGAGCGGTTGCGGTTCACCTGGCGTGGGGACCGCACGGAGCTGGCATTATTATCCACCCTGGCAGATCTTTATATGGAAAACCAAAAGCCCCGTCAGGCATTTGAAAACTGGCAGACCATTATTCGTTATTTCGCGCATGAGCCACTGGCGGAATCTTCACGGCAGAATATCAGCAAGAATTTTGTAAGCCTGTTCTCCGAAGAACATCAAAAAGATTTGCAGCCGATTGAGGCATTGGCACTTTATCGTGATTTTATCGGGTATTCGCCGACACAGGAGACCCAAGAAGAAATCACGCGACAATTGATTGACCGTCTGACAACTGTTGAAATGTATGGTGAGGCCGCGGATTTATTCATGCCACTGGTCCAGGTTAAAAATGAAAATCAAACGTTGGCAGCGGATGATGTTTTTCGTCTGGCGGGGATTTATTTATTGGACAACCAGCCCGTAAAGGCCAGGGATGTGCTTGCCCTGCTTGCACGCACCAGCCTGTCGCCAGAACAGGAAGCCGAGCATCGGCTGTTGGCCGCCCGCGCGGATTATGTGGAAGGTAAGTTTGATGATGCGATTCAGAACTTGATGCCATTGTCTGATATCAATGCACAACGTCTGCGCGGTGATATTTACTGGCGTGAACAAAACTGGTCTGAAGCCGCAAAGGTTCTGCCGCTATTGATGGGTGAGATTTCGCCTGATGGAAAACTGACGCCCGAGCAGGCCAAGCTTGTGCTGCAACAGGCTGTGGCATTCAGTCTGGCCGGCGATGCTGAAAATCTGGATGCTTTACGTGAACGTTTTGGAACAGCGATGGATGACAGCGAAATGGCGGCATCTTTCCGCCTGATCACGCGCCCGCCCAAGGGATCAGAGGTCCAGAGCGTTAAATCTATTCAGTCCAGATTAGGCGAAGTAGATAGTTTTAGTGCATTTCTGCAGAACTATCGCAAAGTGCCGGAAGAAAAAAAGCCCGATCAACCCCAATAATTATTGGGTGGTGACAGCATAACTTTGAATCAGGCTGCTGGTGATTAATTTCCAGCCATCTACCAACACAAAGAAAATCAGCTTGAACGGGATAGAGATCATCACCGGCGGCAGCATCATCATACCCATCGACATCAAAATAGATGCAACCACCATATCAATAATCAAGAACGGGATAAAAATCAGAAAACCAATTTCAAATGCACGTTTGAGTTCTGAAATCATAAAGGCCGGGACAATCGCATGGAGGGGGATGTCTTTGGTTGCTGCGCTGTCTTCAGATGCTTCCTGGCCGGTGCCGGCATTCGCCAGATCCGTGAACAGTTTCAGGTCATCCGCAAAAGTATGGAGGAGCATAAACTCCTTGAACGGAACGGCCGCACGGTTGAAACCTTCAACCGCCTCAATTTTTTCTTCAATCATGGGTTTGATGCCAGCTTCCCATGATGCATTGAAAGTAGGGGTCATGATGAAAATGGTCAGGAATACCGCCAGACTCATCAAAACAGTATTGGGCGGCGTTTGTTGCAGACCCAATGCAGTTCGCAGCAGCGAGAGCACCACAATAATCCGTGTGAATGATGTCACCATCATCAGGATAGATGGTGCAAGGGAAAGAATTGTTGTCAGGGCCAAAAGCTGTACCACGCGGTTGGCGATGGTGCCGGGGCCTGCGCCTTCTTCACCCAGGCTGAGAGATAAAGTCTGGGCCCATGATGAGCTGGTCCAAAGGAGAGACAGCAATAGAATGGTAATGACGGGGAAGCCCCATCTGCGAATCCATGATTTTTTTTGCGCGGAATTATCCATGCTGTTTTGTATCTGGCGAGGCTGGGTCATGCATTGGCACCTGATAGGGAATCCCTGTTTCCACGACGATATCCCGCCCTTCGCCGCAGAGCAAGAGATGAAGCCGATCGCCGCGCCGAACCAGAACAAGCTTGCGTTTGAAATCAATCGCGCGGGTTTCAATGATATCCAGCGAATTGGGGAGGCCTATATCCGGGTTTTTAAAACCTGGGCGAGCGGGCTTGCCGCGCTCGCTCTGCCACCATTTAAATAACTGGGCGGTCAGCAAAATCAGGCAAACCACCAGGATAAGGCTGAGAACGGCATTGGCAATTGTGGCAGTGGTCATCATGGGGAGGATTTTAATTTCTCTGAAAGATCGCTGAGGATATCCACCGCAATGTTCATCTCTGCAAGCATGGCCATGGCTTCTTCGGGCGGTAGCGTGAGAATGCGATGGCATAAGTCTTGCGCGCGCGGCCCCAGCGGGGAGAGGTCCAGCGATACGCCAGCATCAATTTTTTCGGCAGCATCCATCAGTTCGGCAGTTATTTCCTGCAGCTCTAGCTGGATGGCGGCAAGTTCACTCATTCATTATCTCCCAGACGGATATTACGGGCTTCACGAACCAATTTCATTTTTCCATTCTCACGGTAAACATAGCTGAGTATCTCAGCAACCGCGACAATGGCTGCCACGGGAATTTCATGATCAATTTCAACCAGCCCCAGCATTTCCGTGAGAGTTTCATCTTTCCGGACGCGGATACCGTTATCAAATGCCAGGCGCAGGATTTGTTCCGCCAATGCACCTTTACCTGTGGCGACCACACGGGGCGTTGTATCCCGCAAAGGATCAAAGGCCAGAGCAATCGCCTTGGTCTTTGGGTTTACAGGGGGCTCTGAGTCTTTTGCCATTGCGAAAATCTTACCAAATAAAAACACCGCCGGACATAGGTCAGGCGGTGTTTAAAGGGAGTGAATACCGCTTAGTAGGCGCGGTAGTAGATGTATTTGGTATCGCCAGTTCCAAGTACGGAAGCACTCGTGTTGACGAAGACACAACCGAATTTACCCGTTGAACCGTTGATGTTGTTGGCAACAGACGTCCGTGTTGGTAATGCAGAAGATCCGCCAATCATTTGGGAAACCAGATTACAAACGTTTGCCCCGGCACTGTCATCTGTCAGGCGAACATAAACAGCATTAAAGGTGGTGGATGTACCTGCAGAAATGTCAGACAGGTTAACCGTGGTCCAGACGCTGGGGGCCGCAGAGTTGGTCACACCTGCAGGTGGCTGCGGCGCAGAAGTGATATAGGCTGGTGAAACCGAGCTTAGTGCAGCAACGTTTGCCAATGTCCATGAACCGCCGCGGTCAGCCGCGTAAATAGACCAGGCGGCAATAATTTGCTCACCCTGGGAAACGAACGAGTTCGCATAGGCCTTACCCTGGCCTTGCAGGAATGCCGTACCCCCATAATATGCACCCATCAGGGCCGCAACGGCGACAAGGGCAATCGAGATGATTGTAATAATTAAGTTAGCCATAGAATTAGCCTCTCTCTAAGGTGCAGATAATTGAATCAGAACCAAATAATACACTAGCATTATAAGGTTGCAATCCCCTGAATTTTTTAGGCTTTTAACTCTTTTTTTAAGATTTTTTAGGTATTTGGAAAGAGCTATGGGCAAGTGCCAGAGGGCGGGAAGGCCTTCCTGCAATTGACTAGGCCCAACATTGATTCTCTGGAACTTGCGTTCTAGAGGCCCATGAAATAAAACATTGTAAAACAATAACTTATTATATTTGCACCCGTTTGGCATGCCAATTGCATAGTCAGGGCACGAGCCGGAACACCGGCCGTTCAATGGGTAGGGAGAGTTAAAATGTCTGAATTGAGCTTAATGAACAATCTTGAAAGCCGCATGCAGTGGCTGTCGGGCCGCCAGCAGGTTTTGACGCAGAATATCGCGAATGCCGACACGCCGGGCTACCGTGCCATGGATGTATCTGAGCCCAGCTTTAAAACAGTTTTGAAAGGCATGGCCGCAGTGCCCATGTCAGAAACCAATAGAATGCATATGACTTCTGCACGCCCAAGCCTGAGCGCGGGAGTTGCCACCGTAAACCGCCGCCCAACGGAAGTTTATCCCACAGGGAACAGCGTGAATTTGGAAGATGAAACACGCAAGGCAACACAGAACGTAATGGATTTTCAATTGGTCAGCAGTATCTACAAAAAGCAAATTAATATGCTGATGACCGCAGCTGGTAAACAACGATAAGATTAGGATAGGGGAAAGATCATGGAACTCTCAGCAAGCATGAGCATCGCAGCCAGCGGAATGTCCGCCCAGGCGCAGCGCATCAAAGTTATCGCGCAGAACATTGCGAACGCGGACTCAACAGCCGTACAACCCGGTGAAGATCCTTATCGTCGTCAGATGGTCAGTTTTAAGAATGTGTTTGACCGCGAAATGGGCGCAAATGTGTTAAAAGTGGGGGGCATTGTTCAGGATAAATCTGAATTCAGAACGCGCTTTGACCCCAGCCATCCCGCAGCAGATGCCAGCGGTTATATCAAATTGCCAAATGTCAGCACGGTTCTGGAAACTGCGGATCTGCGCGAAGCACAGCGCAGTTACGAAGCCAGCCTGGCAGCAATGGATCTGGTGAAGGCCATGGTGGCCCAGACCATTAACTCCATTAGAGCTTAATTAACCAAATGATGGTATAGTTGAAAGAATCTGGAGATTGAAATGATTGGAAATATCGCCGACGCAGTCACAAAATACGGCCAGGCCGCGGGTCTGCCTAAAATTGGTGGTGCATCCGATGATGTAGGCGGAATGTCCTTTGGTGATATGCTGAGACAGGCTACCAATAGTGTGACGGAGACCCAGAAACGTGCCGAGGAAGTTGGCCAGCAGGCCGCTGTGGGCAAAGCCAATATGGTCGATGTGATGACGGCAATTAACAATGCCGAGGTGACATTGCAGACTGTGGTCTCCATCCGGGATCGCCTGGTGCAGGCAATCCAGGATGTGATGAGAACAGCCGTCTAGGTTCCTAGCCTAAAACGCCGAAAATATTCAGCAGGATAATGATGGGGATCGGGATGCCGATTAACCAGAGTAATGCGCTTTTCATGGATTCTCTCCGCGAGTTAGGTGTTGATATCCCACCAACAATCCAGTTTCAAAAAAGTTCACTGGTCCGGCTAGGCCGCTTTTTTGCGCTTGGGCAAAATTTCGGCGATCGCTGAAAGATCTTTGGCTTTCTCAAATAAGCTGCCAAGATTTTTCACGCTGCCAGCGATTTTGCCTGCCTGCATCGCATTTTCAATGCGGGCTTCCAGGAATTCCTCTGTGCGCTCGAAATCATCCGACTCGTCCTGCAACCAGTAAACAACTGTGGAGCCGAGCACGAGCGCGAGCAGGCCGCGTTTGGTGTAATAATTAAAATCGGTGGAATGATCGCCGGCTTCGTACCAGATCGCATCACACAACTTCGCCATATTTTTCAAACCTGCAAAGGCGCGGCCGGGCTGCCAGGCGGAT
>DPZW01000133.1:0-127 GCA_003536545.1 Rhodospirillaceae bacterium | reverse complement strand
GTCGCGCACGCGCATTTGAATGAGCTTGTGTTTGGAAAGTTTGGTGAGCATCTGGCGTTCGCCGTAAGCGGCAAATGCCGCAAGTGCATCCGGGATTCCTGCTGGAAATGCCAACATTAAATCTGAG
>DPZW01000043.1 GCA_003536545.1 Rhodospirillaceae bacterium | reverse complement strand
AAGAACATCAGGGTCAGATCATTGTGATTAAATACGGTGGCAATGCGATGGAAAGCCCCGCAGCTGCCATGCAGTTTGCCGAAGACATTGCGCTGATGGTGAAACATGGCGTGAAACCCGTCATCGTGCATGGTGGCGGCCCGCAGATTGAACAAATGCTCGCGCGCCTGAGCATCCATAGCGAATTTGTGCGCGGTTTGCGCGTGACCTCGGCCGATGCGATTGATATCATCGAAATGGTATTATGCGGCAAAGTTGGCCCGGAAATTATCAGCGCGCTTTCGCAGCAGAATATTATGGCCACCGCCGTATCCGGCAAGGACAGCAATCTGATCCAGTGCGAGAAACTGAAGGCTGATTACGATTACGGTTTTGTCGGCGAGATTAAAAAAGTGAATCCGGAAATCCTGCATCATTTCCTGGATGCAGGCATCGTGCCGGTGATCGCCCCGATCGGCATCGGCGCGCGCGGCGAAAGCTATAACATCAATGCCGATACCGCGGCCGGCGCGATTGCCGGCGCGCTGAAAGCCCACCGCTTTTTGCTCCTCACGAATGTTGCAGGCGTGCTGGATGCAGACAAAAATCTTATTCCTGAACTCCCGCCCGCAAAAGCGCGAGCGATGATCACAGATGGCACCATTGCAGGCGGGATGATCCCCAAAGTGGAAACCTGCCTGCTCGCCGTTGAAAGCGGATCAGACGGCGCAGTCATCATGGATGGCCGCACCCCACATGCCGCGCTGGTGGAATTATTCACCGATGAAGGCTCCGGCACGCTGGTGCGGGCATAAAAAGCTTGCCTAGTCACCTGGGCGATGGCTAAATCAGCTTATAATTAATGGAGTGAATATGGGTAATCGATTACACATCGAATTTGGCGGCACCAATCTGCGTTACGAAGTGCTGGACTCGCAATTCAACATCGTGGCTTCTCACGGCACATCCCTTGCGGCATCCGGTGTTAGCTCGCTGGCAGATTTTATTGATACGCAATTTATGCCGGGCCAGGTATCAAATGTTCTGGTAGCAACGCCATCACTCGCCCCCGATGGAACCATTCCAAATAGCGGCGCGCTTAATTTCCAGGTAAAACTTCCGGATGGCCATCCGCTTGCGGCGACGGCTGAATATTTAAACGACTTCGCCGCACTGGCGCAGGCAGCGCGTGATGTCTCGCGGCTTTCCCTGATCGATCTGAATGGGAAGGACGAGATTCCAGGCAACAGCATTTTCTACTTTATCGGGCCGGGTACGGGTCTGGGCACCGCTTCTGCATACAGGGACGCAAGATCTGGTGAATGGATTATTTCCCCCAGCGAAGTGCAGCATAGCTTTGCACCTGTGAGCGCGCAGAATCTTGCGGTATTCCGTGAAATGGCCGCCATTCGGGATGGTGAGCCGATTGATCCGAATTCATCACCCGTTTTAACCTACGAACAGCTATGCCGCGGCGATGCCTTGGCGGAATTTGCCCAGATCATTTTTGGGGAACAAGGCTTCGATTCCGTATTTTCTGCTGCTGATGTCATTCTCCAGGCAAGTTGTGGGAATATTTTTCACCAACGGGCATTACAAACATGGTCGCAAAGCCTGGGGGTCGCTGCCGCAGCCTTGATGAAGGCGCATTTTCACGGCGATAAAGATCCAGTGATCATTCTGGGCGGCGGCGTTATTCCCAAAATTATGCATCCCACGCCGGAAAAAAGGGAGCTGGCAAATTACGCCCAAACGCGGGATTTTACCAAGAATTTTACCACGCCATTCCGCGAGGGCTTAACACTTCATAAAACCGGCAGTGCAGCGATTGACGCGGTATTTGATAATTTCTTTGGAAAAGCAAGAGTTATGGTGCCGAGCACCCGTAGTCCCGGGCTTGAAGGATTGCGTTGTTACGCCCGGAGAAACAATGCGGTCAAGTTTGTTGCCCCAAGCAATCCAAATGATTTGCCGTTTTGCTAAGCTGCTTCCGTCTGCGTCAGCGCGCGCGGGAGCTTGAACGTCACGTCTTCATCCGTCAGGCGCACTTCTTCGACTGTCACCGTATAATGTTTGCCAATTGCAGCGATGACTTCCTGCACCAGTTCTTCCGGTGCGCTGGCGCCCGCGGTTAATCCCAAAGTTTGTGCACCCGATAAGAATTCAATATCAAGTTCATTCGCATTTTGCACAAGACGCGCGCGCGGCGAGCCGTAGGCCAGCGCAACCTCTACCAGGCGATTGGAATTTGAAGAATTCGGCGCGCCCAGCACCACCATTGCATCGCATTTTTTGGCAATCATTTTCACCGCGCCCTGGCGGTTCGTCGTCGCATAACAGATATCTTCTTTATAGGGCCCGGTGATATTCGGAAAACGCTGCTGCAATGTCGCCACCACTTCCGCCGTATCATCCACGGATAAAGTAGTTTGCGTCACGTAAGCCAGCTGATCCGTGTTTTCGATTTGCAATCTTTCCGCGTCTTCGCGCGTTTCGATTAATGTTACTGCGCCGGCGGGCAATTGCCCCATCGTGCCGATGACTTCGGGATGGCCTGCATGCCCGACCAGGATAATACGCCGCCCGTTGGCGTGATGACGCTCGGCTTCGCGGTGTACTTTCGACACCAGTGGACAGGTTGCATCCAGCACGAATAAATTCAAATTCGTCGCATTCTCCGGCACCGACTTCGCAACACCATGCGCGGAGAAAATCACCGGCTGCTTGGTGCCTTCAGGAATTTCATGCAGCTCTTTCACAAACACTGCACCCTTGGCTGCCAGCCCATCCACCACGCGGCGGTTGTGGACGATTTCATGGCGCACATAGACCGGCGCGCCGTATTTTTCCAGCGCGCGCTCCACCATTTGCACGGCGCGATCCACGCCCGCGCAAAAACCGCGCGGCGCGGCAAGCAGGATTTTTAAGGGTGGTAAATTTGTCATTTTTGCGCTACGACACTAGCAGTATGAGAGCCCATTCCGCAATTCTTATCGTCCTTTTATTGACGCTATCCGCCTGCAGTTATTTCCGCAAGAGCGATGATAATTTCAAGAAATGCCCATCGGTAGGCATGGTGTCCGACGCGCAAGGCTGGGCCGAGCCGCCCTCTTCCACCGACTGGAAAGCGCGCGCGCAGATCAATGAATTTGACATGAAATGCAAGGTTTCCAAAACCAATGTCACGGTGCAAATCACGCCCAAAGTTGCCGCCGAACGCAGCGGCGAAGTAACTGATAGCATGAAACAGGAATTGCCGTTTTTCATCGCTGCAATGAAAGGTGATGAGATCGTGCAGAAGAATATTGAAAATAAAATCATCAATTTTACTTCGCAGGAAAAAATGGCAAAGGATGATTTCACCATCTCGATTGAATTGCCATTTAATGACGAAGGTACCGCCGCAGATCGCAGTGTATTTTTTGGTTTTCAGTTAAACGAAGAACAGTTGAACTACATGCGCAGTTTGCGCGAAGACCGCGCAAACGCCGCGATTAACCCCGAAAATCCCCAATAATCTTTAAATAGTTGCAGGCTTTTCGGGTTATTTTGGGGTCATGGACATCCGCCCGAAAATCAGCGCGCATCAGCCCGGCCAGTATCTCATTGATTTAGGCCAGGAAAAACAGGCCGTGATCGGCGAACAGGAAATCACGATCTGGGATATGCGCCTCCAGGAGGCACCCCGCCTGAAATATCTGACCACCGATCCTGCCGCGATCCAGAAGCCCCGCCCCGATCTTCGTGTTGAAATTAACCCCGACCTGACCAAGCAGCAGCTCTTCGCCCTGCATAATAAAGTCGCGGAAGTCACTGCCTGGTGGCCGATTGAATCGGATGCACGCCCATGGGAAGCGCTTTTCAATAAATTCATCACGATGGTTTTGTATGAAGGTAATCAACCCGTTGGCATCGCGCATGCCATTCCGCCGAATGAAAATAATGAAGTGGAGTTGAAATATATCGGCCTGATCGCCAAAAGAATTGGCCAGGGTTACGGCGAATATTTTGCTAGTTTCCGCATGGCAACGCTGACCAAAATGTTTCCTGACAGCGATATTATTTTAGGAACGACTTCATTTGATATCAGCCCTGCCAAACAAAAACTGGCGCTGGAATTTCATCAGAAAATGGGATTTGCGGTTGAAGGTGAGCCGTTAGTGAAAACCATTATGGACACAACACAATTCTATCAGACGGATTTCGTTAAAACGCGGAATGCGATCAATTACCGCGAAGCGTTTCATCTTAAGCTTTGATTACGCCACCAGGTGAATTGCCGTTTGGCGTAATTGCGCGTGACCTGCTGGGTTTGCGTAATTGCCTCATCCAGTGATATCTCACCGCGCAGATGCGACCGGAATTCGCGGTAGCCATGTGTTTTCCATGCGGTTGAAGCTTCAGGAATTTCAACGCCGCGCACTTCATCCAATACGCCCCCCGCGATCATTGCATGCGTGCGGTGATTGATTTTGTCGTATAGCACTTCCCGTTCCGGTAAAATAATTTCCCATTTGAATTCATATTCCGGCGGGCATAAATGTTCAGCCTGCTGCCACTCTGATAACTTTCGGTTGGTACCGATAAAAACTTCAAGGCCTCGCAGAATGCGCTGTGTGTCATTGGGTTTCAACCGTGCTGCCAATTCAGCATCTATTTTTTGTAATTCCGCATATAGCGCGGGCAAACCTTCTGCTGTCAGTCGTGTCTGCAAATTCATGCGCACAGATGGATCGATATCCGGCACTACCGCCATACCTTCCGTCAATGCCTTCAAATATAATCCCGTGCCGCCGCATAAAATCGGCTGCAGGCCATCCGCAAAAGCATTTTCAATTTCCGCACGTGCCAGTTCTGCCCAACGCGCAGCATTCAGTTTTTCTAATGGATTCAAAAAACCATACATGCGGTGCGGAATTTCTTTTTGCTCATCTACTGTTGGCTGCGCCGATAAAATCGGCAACGGGGCATAACATTGCATCGCATCCGCGTTAATCACAACGCCATGATGACTTTCTGCCAACGCATAGGCGCGGGCAGATTTGCCTGAAGCCGTTGGCCCGGTGATAATATGTACCGTTTTCATGCTGACAATCTGGGCCGATTTATGCAGAATATGCAAAAGGAATCTGACATGACAACCGATATTTCAGAATTAGAAGCCATCATTACCGCCGCCTGGGAGGACCGCTCCGCGCTGGACACTCGAACCCAGGGGGACATTCGTACTGCCGTCAATATGACACTGGACCGCCTGGACAAGGGTGAAATCCGCGTGGCCGAAAAACAGGCCAAAGGCTGGCAGGTGAATGGATGGATCAAACAGGCCATTTTGCTTTCATTCCGCCTGAATGAATCCCGCGTGATTTCCGGCGGGCCCGGCGGCGCGCATTGGTATGACAAGGTGCCCAGCAAATTGCGCGACTGGGATGATGTCCAGTTTGAACGCGCCGGATTCCGGGCCGTGCCGGATTGCACGGTGCGCCATGGATCTTTTATCGGCAAATCCGTAGTGCTGATGCCATCATTTATCAATATCGGAGCCTATGTGGATGAAGGCACGATGGTCGATACATGGTCCACCATCGGTTCATGTGCACAGATTGGCAAAAACTGTCATATCTCTGGTGGCGTCGGGATTGGCGGTGTCCTTGAACCCGTGCAGGCCGCACCCGTGATTATCGAAGATAATGTTTTTATCGGCGCGCGCAGTGAAGTGGCCGAGGGCGTCATTGTCGAAGAAGGCGCAGTACTGTCCATGGGTGTTTATCTGGGCGCATCCACCAAAATCGTAGACCGCGCGAGCGGTGAAGTTTTCTATGGCCGCGTCCCGGCTTATTCTGTTGTTGTGCCAGGATCTATGCCGGGCAAAGATGGCGGGCCCAGCCTTTATTGCGCCGTCATCGTTAAGCGCGTCGATGAAAAGACCCGTAGCAAAACCGGGATTAATGAACTGCTCCGCGACTAAGCTGCTTTAAATTCATTCTGCAGTTCAAGTTGCTGCAAGCGTGCATGCGCGGCCTGATTGATGATGGCAATATCACCTGTGGTTGTGAATTTGCGCTGGCCCGTGAAATCCATTTGATATTCCGGATGCCGCTGCAAATAGCTTTCCAGTTTATGCGCCACCGCTGCCGCCTGATCCAGAATAGGTACATCTGGAAAATCATCGGCAAACATTTCGCGCACCAAAGGATAATGTGTGCAGCCCAGAATAACATAATCCACTTTAGGGCTGTTGCTTTTGGCAACCTGCACGTATTGATCCACAATTTTATGCAATTCTTCATAGCTTGCACCGCTGTCAATGGCCGGGGCAAGTGCGGAGCAAGCCGTTTGCACCACACGCACACCCGGCGCATGTTTATAAATTTCTGTCACAAATACTTGGCTGCGTACGGTATGATCAGTCGCAAAGACATGCACGATCGGCGCGGCTGGCTGCACAGAAAGATAGGGCATCATGGCAATAGTTTCTTCAACCACTGGCACCACCACGCCGATGATGTTTCGCCCCGGCCAGGCATGCGGCAGCCAGTTCTGCTGCATGTCACGCAGTGCTGAAGCTGAAGCCGTATTGCAGGCAAGCAGAATTAACGTGCAACCCGCCTGAAACATCACATTCATTTCAGCCGTTACCAGCTCCAGAATTTCTTCCGGGCTGCGCCCGCCATAGGGCGCGTTCTTATGATCGGCGCGGTATATAAAGGATAATTCCGGCAATTGTTTTTGGATAGCGGATACCACTGTCATGCCGCCAAAACCGGAATCCCAAATCCCCAACATGCTAACTTGCCTTGCGTTCTTCTGCGCTGCCCTGCATCAGGCTGCGCATCTGCTGGCCAGTCTTTTCTGTGCCATGGCGGCTTTCCGCCTGGCGCAATTGCTGCAGGTTTTTCAGGCCATTTTTATTTTCATCCATCCAGGTCTGTGCAAATGCACCACTGCGAATTTCAGTAAGGATCTCCTTCATCTCAGCCCGCACACCATCATTGATAACACGCGGGCCCGATACCAAGCCGCCATATTCCGCAGTATTCGAAATCTTTTCACGCATGAATTTGATGCCGCCCTTCACGATTAAATCCACGAGCAATTTACTTTGATTAACACATTCAGAATAAGCCAGTTCTTCAGGATATCCTGCTTCAACCAACGTGTCATAAGCAGCCTTGATGACTTCGGGAATACCGCCGCACAACACCGCCTGCTCACCAAACAAATTGGTGATGCATTCATCGCCAAATGTGGATTCCAGGATACCGGCATCGCCACCGGAAATTGCCGTGGCATAAGACAGGGCCATATCCATGGCGCGACCCGATGGATTTTGCCAAATGCCAGCCAAAATCAAACTGCCTTTGCCTGACTGGTAATTTTCACGCAGCACATAGCCCGGCACCTTGGGCGACACCAGCATCACATCCAGATCCGGCGGCGGCTGAATATAACCAAAATGCACAGCCAGGCCGTGACAAAATCCCAGAATTTTTTGCGGGGTTAGCTCTGCAGAAATTTCTTGGTAAACTGCCTGATGGGTTTCATCCGGCGTCATGATCATCACGATATCTGCTGCGCGCGCTGCACCCACCGCGGATAACACTGTGAATTTTTTTGCCCGTGCGGCTTCGGCTTTTTGAGAATTTTCCCGTGCACCGATAATAACCTCTGCGCTGCTATCGCGTAAATTTTCTGCATGCGCCGCACCCTGATTGCCATAGCCAATGATGGCAATTTTTTGTTTTTTGATAAGAGCGGGGTTGGTTTCACTCGCCTGATAAATTCGCATTATTTTCTCCGGAAATGACCATAACGGATTATTCACTTTTTGTCGCGCAACGACCACTTGCATAGCGCGTTTTTTACGCTAGGATGCCCCCTCATTGGCGGGGAAAGCCCCAAAGCCAGACCGCCAAAAACCATTATAAAACAGAATGTTAGATCGGTAGCCATGCTCTCAAATCTCCTCGGCCTTATGTCCAATGATATCGCCATCGACCTCGGTACGGCGAACACCATCGTTTATGTCCGCGGCCAGGGGATTGTGTTGAATGAACCATCAGTTGTTGCCATCGCCAACGTCAATGGCCGCAACAAGGTTTTAGCAGTGGGCAACGAAGCCAAAATGATGCTGGGCCGCACGCCCGGAAATATTCAGGCCATTCGTCCGCTGCGTGACGGCGTGATTGCGGATTTTGATGTTGCTGAAGAAATGATTAAATATTTTATCCGCAAGGTGCACAACCGCCGCGGTTTTGCCTCGCCACAAATTGTAGTTTGCGTGCCGTCCGGATCCACCGCGGTGGAACGCCGAGCAATTCAAGAATCCGCGCAATCTGCTGGTGCGCGCGGCGTATATCTGATTGAAGAGCCGATGGCGGCTGCGATTGGCGCAGGCCTGCCCGTCACTGAGCCAACCGGATCGATGGTTGTGGACATCGGCGGCGGTACAACGGAAGTTGCGGTGATTTCACTGGGCGGAATTGTTTACGCGAAATCTGTGCGCGTCGGCGGCGATAAAATGGATGAGGCGATTATCAATTACATTCGCCGCAATCATAATTTATTAGTGGGCGAAAGCTCGGCGGAGCGCATCAAAAAAATTATTGGCTGCGCCTGCCCACCGGATAACGGCGATGGCCGTTTGATGGAAATCAAGGGCCGTGATTTGTCTGACGGCGTGCCGAAAGAAATCGTGATTTCTGAACGCCAGGTGGCGGAAGCTCTTTACGAGCCCGTCACGCAAATCGTGGAAGCCGTGAAGCTCGCGCTTGAACACACAGCACCGGAACTGGCTGCGGATATTGTGGACAAGGGGATTGTGCTCACGGGCGGGGGTGCATTGCTGTCAAACCTGGATTTTGTGCTGCGCCACGCCACCGGCCTGCCGGTTTCCATCGCGGATGATGCCCTGCTTTGCGTGGCTTACGGCACGGGCCGCGCCCTTGAGGAAATGAAAACCTTGAAAAATGTCCTAAGTAGGATGTATTAATAGCCTCTATTTTTAAATCTTTATTATTTTGATTTCTGAAAGGGAAAAACATGTCTTTAACTAAACGTCACATTCTTGCAGGGGGCGGCATAATTTTAGCAGTTGCGGGTGCAATTTTTCACCAGGCAAATCAGACGGCTGAAGTATCATCTATGGATGATCCCTTCCTGCCGCCACTGGCAGAGCTCAAGGCTTTGACAAATCCCCGACAGGAAAAGCTGGATGCAATGACACGATATTGGCAAGACTCATCCCTCATTAAAGACTCTCCCATCCGTGTGACAACAGTATTGGAAACTTTTAATATCAAAGGATGGTATGAACCTGCGGTGGAAGACCCGCGCATCATCACCACATTTTCCTTGCCCAATAAAGCAGGTGGCTACACGCGCGTCATCACATTGCAAGCCAATCTTGAACAAGAGGGGGGCCGGGGCGTGACTGCATATTATGATCGCAATCTGCATGACACAAAAGATTTCCGTATGATTGATCCAAAATATGGCAATGATCTTGGCAAATTAATCAAATGGTATGAAGCAAATAAATCAGCAAGAGCACCTGAAAAAGTTCGCCCAGAAAGCCGTTATTGCCTTCAATAGGCCTGCCAGCTGGCTGCATCAGCGGCCACTTGTTCACCCGTCGCCATATTCTTCACCTGGCCGGAATCCGGAAACCAGACAAATGGGATCTGTTTTTTATTCGCGTAGGTAAGCTGGCGATCAAATTTCTGTGGCGCGTGATAGACTTCAGTATTAATTCCGCGCGCACGGAGTTGCTGCGCAATCGCCTGTGCGGCTGCACGCATTTCCTCATTCGGCAGAGCAACCAATACCTGCGTGGGCGACGGCGCAAGGGCGGGCAATTTACCATCTTTTAATAATTTGCTGAACAACCGCGTCATGCCGAGCGAAATCCCAACGCCCGGAAGGTTCTTATTGATGTAGGAACTTGCCAGATCATCATAGCGTCCGCCCGCAATGACGGAACCAAAACCGGGATCATTGATCAATCGCCCTTCGTAAACTGTTCCGGTATAATAATCGAGGCCGCGCGCGATGGACATGTCGGCAAGCACCGCCCCCGACGGCAGATCTTTCAGATAATCCATGACAAATGACAATTCAGAAATGCCTTCTGATAAAATTTCATTGTCAATTTTCAGTACTGAAATTTTTTGCTGAAATTCGCCAGCATCTGCTGCCTGAATTTCCGCGAGTGTCAGGCATTTTTCAATCTGGCTATCATTCACTAAGCCGGATTTCTGCAAAGTTTCCTGCACGCCCTTCGCACCGATTTTATCAAGTTTATCCATAATACGCACAATGGGTGCTGCATCCGCAACACCGATTCCGGCCATAAAACCCTGTAAAATCTTGCGGTTTGAGATATGCAGCCTTACGCCGGCGATTTTTAATTCAGCTAATAACTCATATGAAACCTGCGCCATCTCTGCATCAAAATGCAGAGGCAGATTATCCACTGCAATCACATCCACATCATATTGATAAAATTCGCGGAACCGCCCATCCTGCGGCCGGTCGCCGCGCCAGACACGCTGCATCTGGTAACGTTTAAAGGGGAAAGCCAGACCATTAAAATGTTGCGCCACATAGCGCGCGAGCGGCACGGTTTGATCAAAATGCAGCGCGAGGCGGCCCTCTGTTTTCTCATCCTCATCCGCCTGCAGCCGCGAGAGCACGTAAATCTCTTTATCCACCACGCCTTTGGCGGCTAATACCTCCACCGCCTCTACCGACGGCGTTTCAATCGAACAAAAACCATAGCGTTCAAACACCCGGCGGGCGGTATCCTGCCACAATTGCTCGACGCGGCGGATTTCGGGCAGATATTCGGGGAACCCCGAAATGGGCTGGGGTTTGATGATTTTTACCTTATCTGACATGCAGCGAAACTAGCCATCATCGTCCGCCTGCGCAAGCGGCCAGCCCGGCCGCGGCAGGCGGCCTGCATTGCCCCCAGAGCCTATCATCTCTATGATAACCCCTTCAGGAATCGAGAGAATCGCCC
>DPZW01000145.1:4325-4750 GCA_003536545.1 Rhodospirillaceae bacterium | reverse complement strand
AGGGTGATTGATAGCAGTTCCATTATGCAGCTCCTTGTGCTGTTTGCTTTTGCTGTTTTTGGGTTTCATTAATCAGTTCATCAGTCAAAACCAGCTTGGCTTTGCGAATATCGTTGTAGTCAATGTCATAGGCCACCCCGTCTTGCGTAAGGGTAATGCCGTCTTTGCGTGCTTTGAAAATACCGCGAAAACGTCCGCGGTTCTGGATGCGCACATGGGTTTCAATTTGTGCTTCACGGCCTTGCCAGTTTTCAAAATCCTTGACGCGGGTGAGCGGGCGATCGATGCCGGGCGAGGAAACTTCCAGAACATAGGCCCCCGGCAAGGCATCATGGACATCCAGCAGTGCGGAAAGCTGTTGTGAGACCAGCGCGCAGCCCTCAACGGTCATCTGGCTGCCGTCCTGGGGCTCGGCCATAATTTGG
>DPZW01000145.1:500-4126 GCA_003536545.1 Rhodospirillaceae bacterium | reverse complement strand
GTGCTCTTCCGATCTCCTGGGGCTCGGCCATAATTTGGAGAGTAGGGCGCGATTGCCCGCCGCCCAATTGGACGCGCACCAACTCAAACCCCAGGTCCATAAGACTGGGGATCGCGAGTTCTGCAATGCGGTTTTCAATCGAAGCCATTTAAATCCTTTTATCCCAAGGACTTGAAATGCGTTTTTTCCGGCCGGGTGATTGCTCATCCAGCTTCCTCAGCATACCAAATTGTCAGGGAATAGGCAGTTTATAGCAAAAACCCCAGCCAAAAGGCAAGGGGTTTTTCGCGTTAGCTCACCAATTGAGGGGCATCCGCGAAAGCTTTAGTTACCATGGCTTCAGCGGTATTCATATTCACTTGAAGGGTCTGGCTAGCTTTATAGGGTTTCAGGTAAATATTCGAAGGATCGGATTGTTTCGCATCGGATATAGTATCTTTCAGAATTTTATTCAGTGCTTTGGCCTTGTCTGGATTTTCTTCAATCAGGTCACGCAGGCAGTCGCTCACCAGATTTTGTTTTCTATCAAATTCCAGGCGGGTTTGTTTCTGTGTTTCTTCAGAGCGTTTGCCGAGATCGGGGGAGTGCAATTTAATGGCGGATGAATGGAAATCATTTAATGCACGCGCGAGATCGCGTGAGGGTAAATCCAACTGGCCAATCTCTGTCATCATAATGCCAAAGCGACGCTCAAGCGCATTAAAGCCTGCGCCAGATTGAGAGGTGCCCACTGCATTGATAAAATTATTGGTGCCAGCATTCAGCTCGCCATAAACTTTGGCAGCTTCTGCAGGTGAGAGCGGCGTAATTTTTTCTTCAGGCTTCGGCTCTGCTTTGGTCTGAGGTTTGCTTTCTGGTTTTGCCTCAGTTTTCTGATCAGACACCTTGCCATTGGTTGTGCCGGCGGCGGGTTTATTCTCATTGCCAGTTGCATGTTCGACTTTCTTACCTGTGTCTCTTTGCGGCGTACCGGCATACGTGCTTGTGGTTTTAACAGCTGCTGCACGTGCTTCATCGGCGGAATTGATACCCAGTTCAATTTTATTCAGATCTGCGCCGGGTTTGGATAATTCGTCTGTCAGGAATTTTTTAAGACTGAACGGGCTGTTTGGCTGGAACGGATTATTCGCATCACTCCGGCTGGGCGATACGCCGCGCGTGCGGCAATCTTCCAAATATTTATTGATATGGTTGGCAATGCCAACGGGCAGATTTTCACGTCCCACGATTTCTTTGAATTTATCCCATCCCGCATTCACACCTTTATCCAGGGCTTTTTTATTATTTTCCCAATAATCTGCGGCCAGGGTGAAAATGCGATCCGCCAAACCGCCAACGCGCGCGTCTGTGGGGGGTGATGTGGTGGCAGGATTGGTGCCGCCAGCAGGTGCAGCAGGTTCGCCGCCGGTGGGTTGTGGATTAGCGGGCCCTGCATTTGCTGCCGGCGCAGTTGTGCCGATTGTCACAGGGTTCACCTGGAGTTTGATGTTATAAAGTTTATCTGCATTTGAGACCAGCTTCTCAAGCTCCAGCTTATTTTTATCTATGCCGTCTTCAATATGAGAGGTCGTAAATAGCGCAAAGCCTTTTTGGATTTCAATATTTTTTCCCTCATGACTATGAGAGCCTGCCATTAACATGGTCACAAATTCAGCTACAGAGAGCGGGATATTTTTACCGTCAATATTGGCAAAGAGGTCTTTTGTTCCGCCGACATGCCAGATGACAGGTTTATTATTTTTATCCAGGGTCGCAAGTTCAATGGGATTATTGGCCTGTCCCACGTGTGCGCGCAGGAAGGCATTCATATCCGCCTGGTTCATATTCGCTGATGGAATGAGAGAGGTAACCCAGCCATTGATCGCTGCAGGTGCAGTTTGCGGCGCGCCAGCCAGCGTAGTGGTGCCTGCTGCTGTGTTGCCCAGCGGCGGGAGTTGGTTTTGAAGATTATTTACGCCGCGGACAGCACCAGTATTTTGTAAATTTTCCATGCGCCCAAAATCATTTTTCTGAACAATCCATGCCTCATCATCACTGAGTTTGGGTTCATAGCCGGGTCCGCCAACCACTAGATCTTCAAATGCCTTATGAATATTGGCATCGACTGTGCGCGCCTGAATAACGCCCTGCATGAGGGAGGGCTGACCCGCAGCTTGCGGCCCGCGCATTAAAAGCTGAGTGAAATTTGCCGGTGTGAGATTCAATGTGCCGTTGGTCAGGTTGCCATTGGGCTGAACGCGCCATGCCATGGGCACGGGCGCAGTTTCAGTGCTGGTAGAAAGATAGGTGATGAATTCGGCAGCCGGGCTGCCATTGGGAATAATATTCAGGACTGTTGGCATCACATTATCCTGCGCCACACGGATCATGGTGGTTTCATGGATATTTGGATTTTGTGGGGGAGCGGGATTGGTATTTTGTGTATTGAGAGCGGGGTTATTGCCGCCGCCATTTAACTTCCAAAAACCTAATTGCTGTCCACCCCACAAGACGCCTAATGCGACCAGTGCATCTTTGGGATTAACGCGTGAATTAGATCCTAGAATGGAAGGAATGGTTTGCTGGCCGTTGATGCCTGTTGTACCCGTATAGCCATAATTATTCGTATTCCTGGATCCGCTTAATGCGCCAAGAATATTAAGACCAAGGTTCAGAAGATTATTATCACTCATAGTTCCATCATAGCTGCGGCGTGTGACCGTTTTATGACGGATAGCGATAATTTTAGTGAATAGTTAAGGCGGCCCTAAACATTGAATTTAAAGTGCAAAACATCGCCGTCCTGCACCACATATTCCTTGCCCTCTTGCCGCAGTTTCCCGGCATCGCGGGCTCCGGCCTCGCCGTTCAGGGCAATAAAATCGGCATAAGCAATTGTTTCTGCACGAATAAATCCGCGTTCAAAATCACTGTGAATTGCACCCGCGGCTTCCGGGGCCTTGGCTCCCTGGCGGACGGTCCAGGCCCGGGTTTCTTTGGGGCCAGCTGTGAAAAACGTCAGGAGGCCCAATAATTTATATCCGGCACGGATAATTTTATTCAGGCCTGCTTCGGCCAGGCCCAGATCGGCGAGAAATGCGTTCTGATCTTCCGCACCCATCTGTGCGAGTTCGGATTCAATCGCGGCTGAAATAATTACAGCTTCGGTATTTTCAGCTTTGGCTTTTTCCGCCACTTTTTTGGTCCAGTCATTGCCCGTCGCCGCATCCGCTTCGTTCACATTGCAGATGTAAAGCGCGGGTTTGCCGGTCAGCAACTGCAAACGTTGAAAAGGAATGCGCTGGTCATCTGTAATTTTGGCATGACGCGCAGGTCGCCCATCATCCAGGCATTTTTTCACTTCGGCGATGATGATCAATTGTTCTTTGGCTTCCGCATCGCCGCCCTTGGCTTTTTTCTCTAATGCGTTCATGCGTTTGTCGAGGGATTCCATATCCGCCAGCATCAATTCGGTTTCAATGGTTTCGGCATCACGGATGGGATCAATACTGCCTTCGACATGCGTGATGTCATCATTTTCAAAACAGCGCAGCACATAAAAAATTGCATCGGTCTCGCGGATGTTGCCCAGGAACTGGTTGCCCAATCCTTCACCTTTGGACGCGCCGCGCACAAGGCCCGCGATA
>DPZW01000145.1:0-298 GCA_003536545.1 Rhodospirillaceae bacterium | reverse complement strand
GCCGCGCACAAGGCCCGCGATATCCACAAATTCCAGCTGCGTGGGAATAATTTTTTCCGATTTCATGATGGCCGCGATTTTATCAAGGCGTTCATCCGGCACGGCAACGCGGCCCGTATTTGGCTCAATCGTGCAGAACGGAAAATTCGCCGCTTGCGCCGCCTGGGTAGCGGTGAGTGCATTAAAGAGTGTTGATTTGCCAACGTTTGGCAGGCCGACAATGCCGCAATTGAAACCCATTATTCTTTTTCTTTCGTTAAGTGCGTCTTCATATCCAAAGTCACGCGGTTCATCAACT
>DPZW01000073.1 GCA_003536545.1 Rhodospirillaceae bacterium | reverse complement strand
GCGGGCACAGCAGAATCCTGGCGGGCAGAAACCTCCTCCCTCGCAATCAGGCCCTGCTGGCGGCCCTCAATAAAAAATCAGGGGATGGCAACATCCCCTTTTTTATTTTTAATTTTCTTTTAACAATCTTTGCTGCACAACATCAGGAAGATAAAAAATGAAACTTGAAATCAGCGGATTGAATAATGGCGATATCATGCCGGATGCCCAGGTCTTTAATGGTTTTGGCTGCAGCGGCGAAAATATTTCACCCGAACTGAAATTTTCAGATATTCCCGCAGGCACGAAATCACTGGCATTGACGGTTTATGATCCAGATGCGCCCACGGGCAGCGGCTGGTGGCATTGGGTAATCTTCAATATAAAACCTGACACAAAAAATATCGCAGCAGGTGCAAGCGGCACCGATAAAATGCCAACAGGTGCGATTGAAAGCATCACGGATTACGGCGCGCCCGGTTATGGCGGCGCATGTCCACCCGAAGGTGATAAGCCACACCGTTATATTTTCACGCTGTTTGCATTGAGCGTGGATGCATTGCCGCTGGATGCAAAAGCGATGCCGGCGATGGTTGGATTTTATCTCAATCAAAATGCATTGGCGAAATCTGAAGTGACTTTGCACTATGGCCGTTAAAGCGATTGGATTAAAATCATTCGTGTGATAAAAATCGCACATGCGCCATTTCATCTTTTTTGTTTTTTTCTTTGCAGTTTTTGCTGTGCCTGCCCGGGCCGAAGCACCTGCCAATGCCGTCCCCGTAGCCGCGCCCGAACCAGAGGCAGCCGCGGCCCAGGCCCCGGAGGTTCCGGCAGCGATCGCTGTATTACTTGAGGCTGGATCAACCGCCCAATATGTGGGTGAAGAGGCGGGTTATCAGGCGTGGTTATTGATTGGCCCGGGGCAAAAGCAGGTTTCTTACATTAAATTGGGGGAAAATACCGTCATTTCCGGGACAATGACCGATGAAAAGGGTGAAAATATGAGCGCAAGGCAGCTTTTACAGGCTGCGGCGGACGGAAAACTGGAGAATATTGCTGAAATTACCCCTGAAACCGCCAAAAATCAGGGTTTAGGTGACAAATTCCTGGCTGAGACTGCCGCTTTGCGCACTTTGGCCTATGGTCCCAGTACTGGAAAGACCCTTTATGTCTTTATGGACCCCAATTGCCCCTATTGCCACCAGTTCGACAAGGCTGTCAGGGACCTGATCACGGCTGGGAAATCCGTGCAATTGCTGGTTATTCCTGCGCCCATTCTGGGTCCGGACAGCCGCGACAAGGCTGTCCGCATTTACGGCGCAGCTTCACCGACAGCTGCATGGGAAAAATTTATGGCGGACGGCACACTGCCTGACCTGCCCACTGATCCCGCCGTGAAAGAAGATGCTGAAAAAACCATCGCCGCAAATTTACATGTGATGTCACGATGGAAATTGCCCCTGGTGCCGATGATCATCTGGCGCGGAGCCGATGGCCGCGTGATGATGAGTTATGGCACGCCAAAGGACATGCAGGAGCTTTTGCACAACGCAGGAATTGAATAAGGCCGTTTGCCGCGCCGATGCGCCTATGCGAAACTCTTTCATTGATCATGATTCGAAGCTGTTCGACACTTTATCCTTGCCGCCCAATAACATATGGGCGCGAGCGGCGAGATTCTTGCCGCCCCTGGAAAGTGATGTGTGCAATAATTTTAATATTATTTGCACCGCCCGTTTTTGCACAGGAAGCCGTAATGCAACAGGCACCGATGCCGGTGGAACCTGCACCACCTGCTGCGCCTGCTCCTGCAGCTGATGGTGGCGCACAACCGGATAAAAAAATCGTCAATAATCCTTTCACGCCCGGCGGCGTGACTACGGTTGAACAAACTATCACGCGCAAGGAAGTGGTGCGTTTGATTGCAGAAATGGAAACGCGCCTGCGTAAAGAAATGGGCGGCGATATCAACAGTGATGAAATCAACAAGTTAATTATGAATGCTGCCGGCGGCAGTGCCAAAGGCCCGACGAATTTGATTGGCTGCGTCAATGGTGTGCCGCTTTACCGCGATGATGAGGGTGCCTTAACGCTGGGCACCAAAGAACCTGAAGAAGTTAAGAAACAGCGGTGCGGTTCATGATGATGTCACGTCTTTTGCAACAATGTTTCGCCGTTTTGGTGATTGCCACCACGCTGACCGGTTGCATGGGTGATATGGATCGCCATGTGCCTGGCCGCGAAGGCGTGCGCGATAGTTTACGCGGTGAAAGCGATTGGGCCAAAGTTCCTGCGCTGCGCCGCATTCCTGTTGGTTCTGATTTATTTCTTGCGCGTTCGGTGCGCGCGCCCATGCCAGGCAAAGCCGCATCGCGTGAAATCAGTTTGCGTTTTAATAAAGGCACAGCGACGATCAATGATCTGATCGGCATTATGGATTTTGAAGGTATTCCGGTTATCATCCGCCCATCGGGCGGTAGCGGTCTGGCTTCGGAAGATATTGCGGAAACCGTGTTGCCGTTCCGCCGCTATGACGGCACCTTGAGCGGCTTGATGAAAAAACTGTCGCGTTCCATGGATATTGCCATCTGGTGGGAAAATGACGCGCTTTATATTTCGGATCGCGATCGCTATGTGGTCTCGGTGCCGCAGCAGCAGGATGTGATTGATATTGTGGTGGGCGAGCTGGAAGATTTTGGTGCAGAAGATATCGCACCCTCCCTTTACGGCGGCCGCATTGTTTACAGTGTACGCCCGCAGATCAATGAAGATGTGATTGTACCTTATCTGAATGGCCTTGCGGGCAATCTGGCAGAAATCACCTTGCAGCTTGCCATCGTGCAATTGCAGGTGACGGATCAAAAAGGCCGCGGCATTGACTGGAGCTCGTTCCAGGTGCAATTCGGTGACCCGGCACGTGCTGGTGTTGATGATATTATCAGTGGTGTTCCCGGCCAGCTTTACAATATTTCAGGTATTGGTGACGTCACCCAGGCATCTGGCACCAGCGGCACTTTATCTGTTGGATCTACCGGTGAAATCGGCGGCACGGCCATCGGTATTTCCGGCGCGATTAAATATCTCTCACAATTCGGGCGCACATCCACCAAACAAATGGTGGAGCTGCGCACATTGGCAGGCATGCCGGTGAGCCTGGTGTCATCACAATCCATTCCTTATGTGAAGGGTTTGAGCAATACATCATCGACAGCAGCGAACACAGATAACGTCACCAGCCAGATTGAAACCGCAACAGTCGATACCGGATTGAATATGAATTTCACGCCTTACTATGACTCTTTGATGGGTCTGGTAGTGGTGGATGTGAATATCCAGGTCTCTTCATTCCTTGGCTTCCAGACATTGACCTATGCCCAGACAGCCACCACGGGGACAGACTCTGTGCCGCAAACGATTGATCAGCCAAAAACGCAAACCAATCAGATCACCGATATTGTGCGTATTCCTGCCGGTGAAGTTGTGATTTTGGGCGGCGTTCAACAAGTGACAGAAGTACAAAACCGCACCGCGCCGTTTGATGCATTTTCTACTTTAGGATCTAAGGATGATAATAACAGCGACACATTGAACTTCTTTATCATGCGCCCCGTCGTCACAATTTTTGACCCCAAGGGATCCAGCATCAATACCACACTGCCGGGTGATCCGATTGACAGCGATGAAAAAGAAATTCGTGAACCTGCCGCCGGGCTGCCGCCTGAGCGTTTGAATAAATTGCGTGAAATTAATGATATGACGGATAAAGACAAAAGCCGCAGTAAAAAAACAGATGAGAAAAGAAGCGAAACCAAAAAGAATTTAGACAGCCTGCTTGAAGGTGGTTTCGCAGGCAACACGGGTCTGGAGACCCAGGGAGGACAATAATGTTGCTGGTTCCTCCCAATCGCATCGTCATCGATTTTCTGGAAGGCGTCACCAATCGTGCAGATGCAATTGCCTATGCGCGTGGATTTATCACCAGCCATTTCGAAGTGCCGGAGCAATCGGGTTACTATGTGCAAGCCCTGAAAGACGGTTATGCTTACGAAGTGCATGAAGGCGGTTCACGCAAAGCCTTCTTGCCCAGTATTTTGCGCGTCATTGAAGATACGCCCGAAGCTACCGTTTCTGTGCGTTCCGGCACGCGCGTTTTGCAGGTTTCCAAAAGCGGACGCGGCACGTTTAACTCGGTTATGCTGCCAGAGGAATTATCCTCTTACCTGGAGAATGTGGTTGAGCCGGACGCCAAAGCGCCGAACCTGACTCCCTTTCAAATGGATAACGTGGTTTGGTTATTTGTCGGTGTCGGTGTGGGGTTGTTGGGTGCATTGGTATTTATTTTGAATCTGGCATTTTTTGCCCTCGATCCCAGCCAGGCCAAACTGCCGGTTTATAATATTACGGAAACCGACAAATTGCCGCTGGCACAATGGCAACGCATGGTCACACAGCTGGATGGGAATAATTTTATTTCGGCGATGCGATTTGAAAATGGCAACTGGCGTTTTGATTTGCTGAACAATACCGCCAATTCCGCACCGCCGCCGGTGCAACCCCCCGCCGCGCCCACCACCCCTGCCAATGTTTTGCCACCCCTGCCGCCAGCTTTGGATTCTGCACCTGTGGATGCACCAGTTTCCACAGGTCCGATTGTCATGACGCCCAATGAAACTGTACCCGTTGCGCCGGTGCCGCCGCCGTCTGACACCGGCATGCCCGCGAGTACGCCATGATTAAATTTGATCTTTCCGAACTGCCGATTTCACCGCGCCAATATCAGACCATTGGGATCACGTTTTTATCCGTGGGAATCCTCTTGCTGATTTTGGGAATTGTTCTGGCGGTGATGACCGAAAGCCGCCGCACGAAACATGCCAGCCGCGTTAAGGTTTCCGCCCAGGAATGTTCAATCAAAATTAAGGCTTTGGGGTTAAACTCTATTCAGGATGGGGAAACGCTCCGCATCATGGATAAGGACCTGACCCGGGGCATGGAATTACTGGCCAGCAGCTCGCAAGCGGCGGCTCTTTGTCCAAATTGGACTTTATCCAGTTATTGTATGGGTCAGGCCTGTACGCCACCTGGGCTGTCTATGACATTGCAGTTCGGGGAAATAAAATAACGGGGGATAGATGTCGCTTTTCCGTTTTTTGCGCTGGTCGGAAAACAATCGCCGGTTTCTGCGAATTCTGGACTACGCGCTGGGCGGATTAACCGTGGCCTTTGGCATCTGGCAGGATAGCTGGCTGAGCATTATCATTGGCGTTGTATTTATCCTGGCCGCGCTTTTCAATCTTTCAGAGCGCGTGAATTTTTTCTTGCCGCGCATCGTCCCCGGAAAAAAGGACAGAGATGTTTAATATCCTGCTCATTCTTGTTTTCGTCGGCGGCATTGTGATTGCAGCAGTTTTTGCTGGCGTGACTTTTTTACAGGGCGTGCGCAATGCACAGGAAATCCAGATCACCAAACAACGTCTGGTAGAGACCGCCGCGCGTATTCAATCGCAAGCGCGCTATGTTTCCGGCGAGCTTGCCCTGCCTCAGGGCGCAAGCGGTTCGTCGCCCTATGGCTATAACCAGGTGCCAACATGGATCAGCAGTCATGCGCGCAATGCCGGCGGTGTCCCGTTTTTATATTGTCCTTATCGATCAGCGACAGGCGGCGGCACAGCCAGTACGGTCACCATGCCATCTGGGACGACCTACGACGTTAATTACACGAATAACGCATCCACTATTTCACAAAATTATGTGACCGACGGCGATGCACCACCCGCAGCTGCGCCATCAGGAACTGTGGGATTGCTAATTGCGGCCGCGCCGCAAAGCAATCAACCGCCGGATTGTGATGATATCACGGCTGCCAGCGACGGCACGCCCGTGGTGACCGGCGGGATTGTGGTGCCAATCCAGGATAATTTCCTCAATAAAATGAAAATGCAAACCGCGCCGACAGATCTGCGGATTTATATTAACAGCATTGCATCCGGCGATGGTTCTGGCCGAGACACCAATAATTATGCCACCATCACAACCGCCATGAATATGCTGAGCTATGTCAAACCAGCACAGGTAACACTCTATTTTAATTCGGCGGCCACATTTCCAAGCACCATCTCCTGGGGCGGGCGCGTTCACCTGGAAGCTGCAAGCACCGCCACGACTGTGCGCATCAGCGGCCTTGTGATTGATGAATTCAGCATGGTGTCTGCACGCAACATTACATTCCGGACGGATGGCGGCGTGACCATCAATGGTGAATTGCAGCTGCATGCCGCCAATCTCACCACCAACGCCGGCGCACCCACCGGGGCCAATATTTACGGCGGCCGATTAACCTCGTTTGGTTCGAATACCATTACCGGGAATATCACCATTGATGGCGGTGGTTCCCTTACCCACAGTAACGAGATGGGCACGCTGACAATTTCCAGCATCGGCGATCGCGGATTGAAAATTGTGAATGGTGATTTTTCAAATGACCGCCAGACCATGTATCTAAACATTGCATCCGCCAATATTGTGCCGATTTATATTGGTGCAGGCGGCTTGATATCAAGTTCCGGGCATTTTTATGTTAATAACGCCAATGTCAGCAATATCACCGGCGGCATGGTGGTGGATCCCGGTGGGATGTTTTCATTTGCAGGCGGCGGCAGATATTTATATGTCATCCGCCCTACCAGCTATGCCGCCTATATTCACGGCACGTTGGGGTTGGTTGGTGCCGGTAAAGTACAAATTCAGAACAATGCGCCCACCTATGGCGTTGTGCTGGCCAGCGGCGGCGCGTTATATGTCTCGCAAAATGCTGGCGGGACTGCAATTGGTGCCAATAATAGTTTGTACCGCCCTACAACCGGATTATATGATAATGGCGGCAATCGCTTTATCATGGCCGGTGATGGCTCTGCTTCCAATATCGAAGGCAGCAGTGGCGGCGCATGCTGGGGTGGCCGCAGCGGTACGAATTTATTTTCCGATCCCCTGAGCGGCACGAATACCGGCAATACCAACGGCCACCTGACCTATACCAATAACTCTACCACGATGAAGTGGTTGCGCTTTTATAATCAATCCTGGTCGAGTTGTGTCAAATGACAAGTTTGCTGATCATCGCTGTCATGATCACCGTCCTGCTCGGTGCCACTGCCTATGCGCTGTTAAACGCCAGTGCCGGGCTGTCATCGCAAATTGATCGCGCCACCACCGAAACAAGACTGGAAGAAGCCGCGCGTGGCGTCTTGGCGAATATTGTAACTATTCCCAGCGCAAGCAGCAATTATTACGCTGTCCCGGCACCCGATAGTACAACCACTTCCAATATTCCCAGCTGGATTATGGCGAATGCTTATAATTCAAAAGCTATTCCGTTTTTATATTGTCCTTATACCAATAAGACCATTTCTGGCGATATTGCCACCACCACCATTACCGTGCCATCCGGCACTTATACGGTTGCAATTACTACGCTTTATACCGGTTCAAAGAATTATCTGCGGGAGTCTGCTGCGCGCCCCGCCAATGCATCTTCCGCGCTCGCGATCATCGTTGCACCTGGCGAAAATGCAACAGCCGCCGGGGATTGCACGACCATCAGCACCACCGGCACGATTGCCGGCAATAATGTGCGTGTGATTACCGAAGCAGATGTGCTGGCGCGCGACAGCGTGATGGCATCACGCGGCGAACAATTATATGTAGGCACGGCAGCATCCGGCGACGGTTCTGGCCGCAGCACGAATAACCGCGCGGCATTTGATGTGGCAATGACTTATGTCAATCAATACCGCCCGCAATATACGCGGCTGGATCTTGCAGCCGGCACCTATACCACAACAGAAGCTGTATTCTCGCAAACCTTTGTTGCAACACGTCCCCGCGTTGGCACGCGCAACAGCGCGATTGATTTTCGCGGTGCAGGCTATAACAGCAGCATTATCACAACAGGCACAACCTTTAACGCCGCATTCGCCAGCACTCTCTATTTGAACGGCGTCGGGTTTGAGAATACCACGACCAATTATATCGGGATGACGATTGACCGGAATAACCGATTGATCACAGATGGTGCACAGCTGCACAGGGCCACTATTTATTCCAGTGGCAATGCCTATTTTATGGGCACGACTTATTTTCTGGGTGGAACAAACGGCACAATTTACAATTACGCCGGATCTGTTTATGTCGGTAGCACGCATAATCTGGCTTCAGGCACCAATTTCAGCAGCGGCTATTACTGGTCAGAGGGCGGCACACTGGTTTACGGGGCGGGATCCAACCTGGTCACCAATTCATCCAATGGCGGCGGCGGATGCGGCTATTACACCTATGGGCCCACGCGGTATATTTATGTGGATAATACCATTACAGGCTACACCGGATCCGCGATGTCAATCGGGTGCATGTATCCCATGGCTATGTATGTCTTTTCCGGCACCACTGTGACTGACTTTAACGCCACACTTCTTTCCAACGCCTATATCGGGATATGGGATCGCGGGACAACCTGGAGCAGCTTGAATAATCCCAACACCGCTATTCCGAATGGTCATGGTGCACAGCTTTACATCACAAATACCAACATCGGCTCGGCCGTGACCACGGCAGCACGACCCTCCACCCATGCGGTTCAAACCCAATCATCTGGCGTCACCTATGGCCTGGGCGCCGCCATGCTGGGCGGCGGCACCAATGGGGGTTGGACGGTCAGCAATCTTTCAGTAAATCCCACATGGAACTCCACATGCTGGTCCGGGTCAGACAGTTATTTCGCGACTATAGATGCGGGCATCAGAGACGGGTCTTATTCCAAAGCTGTGGGCGCATCCGGTTTTGAACCCTGGTTGATTGTCAACCGTTCTAACTGGTATTGCTATAACTAATGACGCAGCTCTTGCTCACCATTATTATCGGCATCGGCATTGCCGTGGTTGCCACCGGCGGCGCACTGACATTATTCCAGTCTGCGCGTGATGGCGTGGATCAGCAATTATTATGGGCGCGCATGGAACAAACCGCAGCCGCCATTCGTGCCAAAACTTTAATTGTCGATGGTTTGCCGGTACTGCCAATGCCGGAAACCACAACAGACAGTTATCCCGCTGTGCCCACCTGGGTGACGGCAAATGCCACTGATACAAACGGCAAGCGTTTTGTTTACTGTCCTTTTGCCTTGCGCGACACAATTGCAGAAGGCACCAGCACCACCGTGACCGGACCCGGCTATAGCGTTAAAACCTATAACAGCGCGATTACTGGCGGCAAAGATTATGTAGTGGGCGCAGTGCGACCGGCTCTGACCGGCACAGTTGCTGCTGCGCCGCAGGGACTTTTGGGATTATTAATCTCGTTCAAGCCGAAAGATACATTCAGTGCCACTGTTGCTGCCAATTGGTGCACTGCCAGCAGCCTTGCGGTTTCAGCCAGCGGCGTTATCAGCGCAACTCATTCTTCACAGACCGGTGTTGTTTATCCTTTAACCGCACCGCAGGGCCCGGTGCAGCAAGCTCTGACTAAACGCGATGTTGTCACATTCTATGTTTCGACCAGTGCCTCGGGCGACGGCACCGGACGCAATACCAGCAATTATACCACATTAAATGCAGCTTTCGCGCAGCTTGCGGCCTTGCGCCCCCTGCGCGCGAAAATTTATTTAAATGGTTCCCCGCATACGCTCAGCACCATCACCAAACTGGATGCGGGCGGCGATGATGTTTACAACCGCGGCAATCTGCAACAAACGACTTATGACATCGAAGGTGCAGGTTCTGGCTCTACAACCGTGACGTTAAACTTAACAGGTGATTATGATCTGCCGGTGAATATGATCTGGCGTTCACTGACGCTGGCCGTCAATGATACGGAGCGCGTGGTCGTGCCACCAAATACCAAAACCATCATCGCGGATTCCATCATCAATAATTTATATGTCAAACAGGGAACAGCCTGGGTGCGCGGCACCTCTGCATTAAACAATAGCGTGACTGTGACGGATGACGGCCGGCTGGTCATCAACGGCACCGTCACCAGTTCCGTGACGGACCAGGGCATTAAGCTTCAGCCTGGTCGCATCGATGTCCTGCCAAGCACAAGCTGGGCGATTACCGCGACCAGCGCAGCTTCAACGCCATCCGCGCCTGTCATTGTTTACGGCGGTGCAGAGTTATCAAATTCCGGCAGCATGACCATCACCAGTGATGGCTCGACGCAATTGAAAAGCGCGATCAATATCGTGCCGGGCGGCGTTGTGAATATGAATAACGCGACGCTGACATTAAATTCGGGCAGCTCCACCATTGCCGGAGATGGCTCAACGCGCAAAGGCGCGATTGTAGCGGGCGGCGCGATGTATATGGTCAACAGCGGTCTGTTATTCCCGGGCAGCACAGGCACAGATGTTGCCGGCGTCGTATTGGTGGATGGCGGCAAGTTTTTCATGCACAGTAACAGCTATATCGGATCCAGCAGTGATTCCGCGCAGCGGCCCTATGTCGGTGTTTTTGATAATGGTGGCACGCAGGTGGGTGGATCAACGGCGGGCTATAGCAGCGGCGCGGCGGGCGAAGGCGGCGGCGCGCGTTCGAATGTTTATGCCCATTCCAGTGGCAAATGCTGGGACGGTAATGGCGATCCCTATGGCCTTGGTATTCCGGCATCGCAGGAACGTCATTTGTTTATTGATAGTGATGAAGGTGATACGGAATCTTCCGCGCCCAAAAATACCTGTGGCAGCAATACCGACGGCACCTGCAGTGCAGCTGCCGTTGCCAATTTATTGACCTATACAGATAATCTTGCCTCTGCTGCGTGGTCTGACTCAGCACCCAGTGCAACCGCAAGGGTTCAAGCCACCGGGATAACCGCACCAGATGGATCTTCAACGGCTGTCAGACTGTATCATAGCCGCGCAAACAGTGTCAGTTTATACACCGCCAGACAATATACTCCGGATCTTTCTATGACGGGACAATATCAGGGCAGTATATATTTAAAAGCAGCTGTACCGGGAGACATCGGAAAAACCATTACAATCTGGACGCATGACGGTGTCAGCAGCCGGAATTTAACCAATATCACCCTGACCGGTTCGTGGGCGAGATACACGATGGCAGACGCCTATAGTTTTTCTGGCACCGTGAGTACGCCTATGATTGTGGGTCTTTCCACATCAGGAAATACGACATTGGATGTCACGTTTGATGCCTGGGGTGCGCAACTGGAAAGCGGCACCAGCGAAACGGACTATGCACCCGTTGGCCATACCTCTGCGAATAATCCACTGGATTACCGGCACCTGCGCCTGACCAATAGTTCAGACTGGCTTTGCACCGGTGGCGGCGGCGGCGGTGGCGGCGGCGGTGATACGGATCCGGATGATGGGGGTGTTTTAGCGGGATGTCCGGCCACCAACTCAACGGGAATGTATACTACCACCCCAGACCACACGCCGACCGGGTTTGATACGACAACAACCATCAGTATTTCATGCCCGGGCTGTGCGGGCCTGTCCGGCCATGCAGGATATTCAAAGAATGGCGGGGCGGTAACGACTGGCACAGGCACCTTCTCGCCTGGCGATTACTTTAACATTGAGTTCTGTTTTGGCTCTAATGGTGCTGCCACGGCAACTGTTACGATCGGCACCACTGATTATACCTGTGAATATACCAAGACAGGTCGCGTAGCTCCCGCCTGCGTCCCTCCAACGCCTTAAGGATGCACGCACGGCTTGCCATTCTCGCATTTTTGTCTGGCATCGCGAGCCTGCTGATGCAGCTCAGCCTGAGCCGTATCATATTTTTCTATGTTGCGAATTCAGAACATAATACAGCACTGGTGATTGCTGCCCATTTGCTGGGATTTCTGTTTGGCGCATTGCTGAAGTACCGCTGGCTGAAGCGCATGACGATTATTCATGCATTGCTGATCATTCTGCTGCTCAATCTGGCGGTGATCGTATTCGGCTTTATCACACCTGTTACGCTGCTATCCCCAACAAACAGCATTATTATCCTGACAGTAACCCTGCTGCTGATTGCCATCATGTTTGGATTGATTATTGCAACCCTGCTGCTGGAAAGTAATTCTTCACATAACGCCACAAATATTGTGATCTGGGATGCACTTGGCTCGGCGTTTGGTGCGCTCTTGGTGGGTTTTATTCTGCTGCCGGTGCTTGGCATTCACACCAGTCTGTGGATTGGCATTGCAATAATCGTCGCAATGATGCTGTTAAATCAGCTCGCCCGCATTTCAGCCAGCAGGATGGTCATTGCCAGTATTCTGGTAATTTTACTGGCTGTGCTGAGTTATGGCTTACTGTATCAATCATCTGATCTGCTGCGTGTGGCAGGCCTTCCCATGCCATTCAAAACTAAAAACAGCCAGGTTATCGCTGAGAAGCGTACCCCTTTCGGCGAACTCAGCATTATTGCAAACATCGACCCACGAACCGGGGCCGGGCCCCAGAATTTAATGATTGGCAACCGCCCACTCTGCACCATGGGCACCAAGCGTGAAAAGCAAACCTTTGGCAGTGAATGGTATCTTGCGGAAAAAACGATCCCGATGATAGGCCAGTATAATTTGCCCTCACGCGTGGCGGTTATCGGTCTGGGTTGCGGGATCACTTTGTCCGGTGTTCTGGAAGACGCGCACCCCGTCACCACAGTTGATGTCATAGAAATCAATCCCGGCATGCCGGACATGACACGCCATTTTAATGCCTGGAATGGTGATATTCTGTCCGATCCCCGCGTAAAACTGAATATTGAAGATGGTTTTACCTTTTTTATGGATAGAGAATCCGAGCCTGATTATGGCGTGGTTCTGATTGATCTGGCATGGATGCAAAATCATAATGCCAGCCATTTGTTTTCACAGGAATTTTATCAATCCGTTAAGAAATCAATGGCACCCAATGGTATTATTGCCGTCTGGACTGAAGAACACACACCCACACAAACACTGGCGGTGATGTATAAGACATTAAAGTCGGTTTTCAGGGACGTCGTTGTAAATGGCGATCGTGGTTATTTTATTCTATTTGCAACTGATAATCCAATGATGCTGCATGATCATCACTTTGCTGGCCAGAAAAATGAGACCTACTGGACACAACTTGCCGCGCAAGGTGTAAAAATCAATCGTCTGGATAATCTTGTGCTGAATCGTACCAAGTTTACCCTGTTTGGTACGCGGGATTTTTCGGAATCAAATGGTCCTGATATTTATGAAAGAGCCCTTCCTGCAGAAAATCCCTGATTTACGGTCTCTTTTCAGGGGATAATTTGCTACCATATGCGCCAAGAATCATAAGGGGCGACGTTTAATTCATGGCAATGCGGATTGGTGATTATCTGGTGATGAAGGGCATGGTCACGGCCACTGCCGTAGAAGCCGCCGCAATGGAATCCCAGATTACGTCTGAGCGTATCGGTACCGTTCTCGTCCGCAACGGATTTTTGCGCCAGGAAGATTTGATTGACGCCATCCTGCACCTGGAGCCTGACCGCATCCGGGTGGAAAAAGTTTACAATACGCCGGTGCCGCGCCAGATTTTGGCCGAAAATAAAATTGTGATTGTTGCCGAAACCGGCGATGAGATTTTTGTATCAACATTGAACACCGAGGCGCAGGCGCGTGCCATCCTGCAGCATTATTATCCCGGTAAAAAATTACGTTTTGTGCCGATTGGCGCGCGTGACCTCGATGAATTCCAGGAAGCCTTGGCGCAGGCCCAGGGAGAA
>DPZW01000066.1:2932-3952 GCA_003536545.1 Rhodospirillaceae bacterium | reverse complement strand
GCCGCCAGCCAACGAGAACGCCGCACAAAAACAATCCGCGTAACGAAAGTTTTTTAAATGCGCTCCATTCCTGTCTGGAAAATTTGGCTCATCCTGATTGTGACGGCCATTGGGTTTTTATATGCCATGCCCAATGCGCTGTCGCCGGAAGTGCGGGCCAAGCTTCCGGGCTGGCTACCCCATCAAACGGTTAACCTCGGCCTGGACCTGCAGGGCGGCGCGCAACTTTTGCTGCGCGTTGAAATCGACAAGGCTTTGGCAGATTTCTATGAAGGCCTGACCGATGGCATCCGCAAGGAATTCCGCGAAGATAATATCGGCTACCGCAATCTTTCCGCGCAGCCGGATCGTTTGGTTTTGACATTGCGCGACAAATCGCAAATGGACGCCGCGCGCAAGAAAATCAAAAAGCTGGACCAAAATCTGGAAATTAAAACCGATGATGATCGCATCACAATGACATTGTCTGATCAGGGCCTCAAAGAACGCCGTGATCAGGGTATGGAACAATCCATAGAAATTGTGCGCCGCCGGATTGATGAAACCGGCACGAAAGAACCCGTGATTGCACGCCAGGGCAGCGATCGGATTATCGTGCAATTGCCGGGTGTAGACGACCCGCAGCGTATCAAGGATATTTTGGGCAAAACCGCAAAGCTGAGCTTTAACCTGGTCGATGACGAAGCCAGCGCAAATTCACTGGTCGCGCCGCCGGGTAGCATGCGCCTACCGATGCAAAACGACGAAGCTCAATTTCTTTCCGTCAAACAACGCGCATTAATCACCGGCGATATGTTGCGTGATGCGCGCACCGGCTTTGACCAAAACGGTCAGCCTGTGGTGAGCTTTGCCTTCGACGGCGTGGGCGCGCGCAGATTTGCAGATGCCACCACGCAAAATGTGGGTAAGCCTTTTGCGATTTTGCTGGATAATAAAATTCTTTCAGCACCCGTTATTCGCGAACCAATTACGGGTGGTTCCGGACAAATTTCCGGGAATTTCACCACGCAGGAAGCGAAT
>DPZW01000066.1:0-2763 GCA_003536545.1 Rhodospirillaceae bacterium | reverse complement strand
GCTCTTCCGATCTCAGATTTCCGGCAATTTCACCACGCAGGAAGCGAATGATCTCTCGCTGCTGCTGCGCGCAGGCGCCCTGCCCGCGCCGCTGACCGTGATTGAGGAACGCACGGTTGGACCCACGTTGGGCGCGGATTCCATTGCATCGGGCCGTGATGCCGCACTGATCGGCATGGCAGCGGTGAGTGTGCTGGTGATTGTTTCCTACGCGCTATGGGGCGTTTTTGCGACCATCGCATTAGCTGTGAATATGGTTTTCATTTTTGCGATGCTGTCCATTTTTGGTGCGACCCTGACGTTGCCTGGAATTGCCGGTATCGTTTTGACGATCGGGATGGCGGTGGATGCCAACGTGCTAATTTTCGAACGCATCCGCGAAGAATGGATGGCCGGCCGCACGCAAATAGCGGCAATTGATGCCGGATTTGCGCGTGCAATGTCTGCCGTTGTCGACACCAACCTGACTGCACTGATTTCCGCATTGGCCTTGATGAGTTTTGGCGTGGGCCCCGTGCGTGGTTTTGCCGTCACGCTCACCTTTGGTGTAATTACCTCGCTTTTTACCGCCGTCATGCTCACGCGCCTGATTATCATGGCCTGGCTGCATTACTGCAAACCCAAGGAACTGCCCTTCCCCAGAAAAGTGCAGGGAGATATCCATGTTTAAACCCATTCGCCTGATCCCAGATAATCCGAATATTCACTTCCTCGCCATTCGCACACCTGCCTTGATGGCATCCATTGCGATCACGCTGATTGCAATAGTTCTGATTTTTGCACCGGGCCTGAATTTTGGCATTGATTTTAAAGGTGGTATTTTAATTGAGGCACGTTTTGAGCAAACGCCCGATGTCGCAAATTTGCGCGGCGAAATGGAAGCTTTGGGCCTGGGCCAGATTGCATTGCAGGCTGTTGGCACAGACGGCCATGATATTATGCTGCGTATTCCCCAGCAGCAGGATGGTGATGCCGGCAATCAGCTGGCCATTCAAAAAGTGCGCGATCATTTTGGCAGCAGCGTGACTGAATATCGCCGCATTGAAATGGTTGGCCCACAGGTCGGCAGTGAGTTGATTAAAACATCCCTGCTCGCCGTGATTTTATCCACGGCCGGGATTCTGGCCTACCTGTGGTTTCGTTTTGACCGCGCCTATAGTTTGGCAACCATCGCAGCATTGATGCATGATATTATTGCGACACTTGGGTTTTTTGCCATCACACAAATTGATTTTGACCTCTCAACAGTTGCAGCGGTGCTGCTAATCTCCGGCTATTCACTCAATGATACCGTGGTGGTGTTTGACCGTATTCGTGAAAACCTGCGCAGATATAAATCCAAAACTAATCTGGAAGTCGCGCACCTGTCGCTGAATGAAACGCTGTTCCGCACCATGATGACATCTGGAACAACCTTGCTGGTACTCATCTCGCTTTATCTTTTTGGCGGTGAGGTTATTCGTTCATTCACCCTGGCACTCATCGTCGGGATTATCGTCGGCACCTATTCATCCATCTGGCTGGCCGTGCCGGTCTGGCTGATGTTGGAGAAAGAAAAGCCGAAACTTTAATATTTTTCTTGCAGCTTGAAATTCGGATGTGGTAGTTATCCTTTTATTATTAACAAATTTGAGGGTTTTTATGACTGAATTTTCTTTTGCTTCAAAAGGATTGCACATTCTCCCCACTGGCAGCGATAGCGGAATTTTGCTCCATGTGTTCGAAATGGGCGGACTAGATGAAAATATTTTTAATTGGAAAGCTCTGGAAATCAGCCAAACACCCTCTGCCACCACTCTTTTGACTTTTTCAGGAGAAGAGCTCGGCGCACTTTATAAAAGACTTGAAGATAAAAATATTCGCCTGGGCCTAGAAAAAGTCATTGGTGCCGATTCCTTTTTGCAACTTAAGAATCTGGTAAGTATCGCCGCAATTGACATGCTATCTCAGCAAGGCACTATGTCAAAAGGCAACTTGGATATTAACAATATTCCTTTATATGCGTCAGCCATGCGCAAATGGCGGATCCAGCCAGGCACCTAATCACCTTCTCCGGGCTTTTCGCTGAAGTGATCCGGGTATTTATTCGGGACATCTTTGAATTCTTCTGCTTCGGGCAATGCTGGTTTTTTGCGGGTAATATTCGGCCACCGGCCTTCTGAAAAATCACGATTTACTTCCAGCATGGCCGCCGCACGGCCATCGGTATCTGGTACAATGGCGTTAATCGGACATTCCGGCTCGCAGACGCCACAGTCAATACATTCATCCGGATTGATGACGAGCATATTCTCACCCTCATAGAAACAGTCCACCGGGCAGACCTCTACGCAGTCGGTATATTTGCATTTAATGCAGGCATCTAAAACGACGAATGTCATGGGCTATATATAATCCTTTAACCCCTGCTGGCCACTAAAAAATAATTCACGGCCACATCATTTTGGGATAATGCAAACAGCCCCGCGCCCGCCTGCAGTGGGTTAATCACCAATCCGATGATATCCTCAACCTGCAATCCCGCTGCTTCGCAATATTCCGCCAGTTCAGCCGGTTGAATAAATTTGTGCCAGTCATGCGTGCCATGCGGCACCAGGTTGGCGATATATTCTGCACCGATTTTGGCAATCAACATCGACTTCACCGTGCGGTTAATCGTTGAGAAAATAATTTTTCCGCCAGGTTTTAATAACTGCGCCGCCGTTTTCACCAAGGTCGGGGGATCGGCAACATGCTCTAAAATTTCTAATGCCGTTATCACAT
>DPZW01000110.1:8421-8572 GCA_003536545.1 Rhodospirillaceae bacterium | reverse complement strand
TTCCTCAATCCGCAGCAGTTGGTTGTATTTTGCCGTGCGGTCGCTGCGGCAGAGTGATCCGGTTTTGATCTGGCCAGCATTTGTGGCTACAGCCAAATCCGCGATGGTCGTATCTTCCGTCTCGCCAGAACGGTGCGAAATCACTGCTGTA
>DPZW01000110.1:8008-8254 GCA_003536545.1 Rhodospirillaceae bacterium | reverse complement strand
GAACGGTGCGAAATCACTGCTGTATAACCGTTGCGCTGCGCCAGAGAAACCGCATCTAATGTTTCCGTTAATGTGCCGATCTGATTTAATTTTACCAGGATAGAATTTGCAGTTGCCGCATCAATTCCGCGCTGCAGGCGTTTGGGATTGGTCACAAATAAATCATCGCCCACCAATTGCACGCTGTCGCCCAGTTTTTGTGTAAGCGCAGCCCAACCGGCCCAGTCATCTTCGGCCATGCCGTCT
>DPZW01000110.1:7491-7709 GCA_003536545.1 Rhodospirillaceae bacterium | reverse complement strand
AATCCACCATCTGGTCAGAGGTTAGGATTTGCCCCTCGCCCGACAAGTTATACTTCCCGTTTTCGTAAAACTCCGTTGCCGCCACATCCAGGGCCAGCGCGATGTCAGTCCCGAGTTTATAGCCCGTGGCCTCAATTGATTTCATAATGATATCAAGTGCTTCACGCGTGGACTTCAAGTCAGGGGCTACGCCACCTTCATCCCCCACATTGGTTGAA
>DPZW01000110.1:0-7278 GCA_003536545.1 Rhodospirillaceae bacterium | reverse complement strand
TGAAAGTCCCAACTTCTTAAGTGAGGATTTAAGTGATTGAAAAATCTCAGCACCAGCTCGCAATGCTTCAGAAAAACTGCTGGCACCCACGGGCATGATCATAAATTCCTGGATATCAATCGGGTTGTCCGCGTGTGCGCCGCCGTTGAGGATATTCATCATCGGCACGGGCAACAGGTGGGCATTCGCGCCGCCCAGATAACGATAGAGCGGCTGGCCGGTTTCATCCGCGGCAGCTTTGGCCACTGCCAACGATACGCCCAAAATGGCATTGGCACCCAGACGACCTTTGTTCGCCTTGCCGTCCAGATCAATCATCGCCTGGTCAATTTCACGCTGGTCCAATGCCAATGCGCCTATCAGCGCATCTGAAATTTCGCCCTTCACGGCTGCCACAGCTTTTTGCACGCCCTTGCCGCCAAATCGTTTCGCATCCCCGTCACGCAGCTCAACCGCTTCATGCGCACCGGTGGATGCACCCGATGGCACAGCCGCGCGGCCCATCGCTCCCGTTTCCAGATAAACGTCGACTTCCAGTGTGGGGTTGCCCCGGCTGTCGAGAATTTCACGGGCGGCGATATCGGCAATAATGGGCATGGTAGCTCCTCAGGTGCGAGAAGCGAGATGCGAGATAACATAAGAGAAGAAAATATTTTTCGCCTCTGGTCTCTCGGTTCTCACTTCTAAAATAGTGAGCGAATGGTGGGCGGCGAGGGGATCGAACCCCCGACCCTTTCGGTGTAAACGAAACGCTCTACCGCTGAGCTAGCCGCCCCCATAAGGAGCGGCTGTTTTAGGCGATAACAGCAGTTTAAGTCAACTGATAAACCCCTTTTCAGATAAAGAAAAAGGGCGGGAAAACCCGCCCTTCTCTATTTGGATAAGCTATTTGCTTAGCTGCATTTGCTCGTGCCGCAAGTTCCGCCTGTGCAGCAGAATTTTTTGAACACAACACCTGCAACCGCGCCGCCAACAACAGGCGCAGCCCAGAACAGCCAAAGCTGATCCATTGCCCAACCGCCTGCAAAGATGGCAGAAGCAGTTGAACGCGCCGGGTTAACGGACGTGCCGGTAACGGACATGGACACCAGATGGATAACCACAAGTGTCAGACCAATCGCCAGGCCGGCATGCGAAGAACCGCCGGAAGTGGATTTCAGGATAACCATCACAAACATGAAGGTCATGATTGCTTCCGTGATAAATGCAGAATGCATATTGAAACCGCCTGGTGAATGCTCACCAAAACCGTTCGCCGCATAGCTGCCCAGATCAACAGAACCACCCTGAACGATGTAGGAGATCAATGCGATCGCCAGAACACCACCCACAACCTGTGCCACAATGTATGGCAGCAGATCAGAAGTTGGGATTTTTTTCGCCATCCACATACCAATCGTGACAGCAGGATTCAGGTGGCAACCTGAAATATGGCCAATGGCATAACACATGGCCAATAAAGACAAACCAAATGCCAGGGCGATGCCCAATGCGCCGACGGAACCGCCAGCAAGTAACACTGTACCACAACCGCCCAATACCAGCCAAAATGTACCAATCATTTCAGCCATGGGTTTTTGATATTCACTCATACGCTACCTCCAAGTTTGCGTGAGCCCAAAACGGGACCCGCATATTGTATTCACGGAATGAGTCGTGGCAATTCTCTTTCTTACTGATTCGTAATATCACGAATCATCTGTGAAAAAATTATGCCGCTTTGTTTTTTGAAACGCCTTCTTTGATCATTTCCGTGACGCCGGCGATGGAGCCCATTACCCCTGCTGCCTCTAACGGCATCATGATGACTTTTTGATTAGGCGCAGATGCAATGTCACGCAGGGCCTCGACATATTTTTGGCCAATAAAATAATTCAGTGCATTCACATTGCCCGATGCAATGGCCTGCGACACCATTTGCGTCGCGGCGGCTTCGGCCTGTGCTTCGCGTTCGCGTGCCTCGGCATCACGAAACGCGGACTCCTTGCGGCCCTCCGCCTGCAATATAGCAGATTGTTTTTGGCCCTCGGCACGCAGGATGGCACCCTGGCGTTCGCCTTCGGCTGATAAAATTTCTGCACGCTTTTCACGCTCTGCTTTCATCTGGCGCGCCATGCTGTCGATAATATTTTGTGGCGGGCTCAGGTCCTTAATCTCAATCCGCGTCACCTTCACGCCCCAGGGTGAAGTCGCGGCGTCAACCACCTGCAGCAAACGCTCGTTGATATAGTCACGCTTGGATAAAACTTCATCGAGGTCCATGGAGCCAATGACGGTACGTAAATTTGTCTGCGCAAGATTGATAATCGCATATTTCAGATTTTGCACTTCGTAGGCCGCTGCTGGCGCATTAATGACCTGATAGTAAACCACACCGTCTGCCGTCACCTGGGTATTGTCTTTTGTAATCACCTGCTGCGATGGCACGTCCAAAACAATTTCCTGCATGGATATTTTATATGAAACGCGCTCAATGAACGGCACGATCAGGTGCAGGCCCGGTGTCAGGGTTTTGGTATATTTCCCGAACTGCTCAACCAGCCAGCTCTGGCTTTGCGGCACAGTTTTGACGCTGGCGAATACCAGATAGACGCCGAAGATTAAAAGAATAATTGTCAGAATACCCAGTTCCATGGCCATGCCCTTTGTTGATGACATGGATTTTAATCGGCTTTGACCGCAAAGCAAGAGCCGAAACGGACAGGATTAATTAATACGATAGATAAAATAATCTTTTCCAGACGCGGCATCATTGATGCAAACAAAGCGTGCACCGCTTAAAATCGACGGAGTGGCGGAGCTGCCCATAAAATCAACAGTGGTCGGCACCGTAGGACTGCCCACCGAGATACGATTGATTTCCTGACATAAAGGCATGCCCGTGACTGCAGGTGACGGCTCCAGCTGCATATAAAGCCCCATGAAATATCCCGACGCCGGGATAGGTCCATTGGTGGTGCCATTGTCTGTGAGAGGTGTCATATCCCCGCCGCTATCCACCATCAATAGCTCAAATTTTTTATCTTCAAATGGTTGAGGCATCTGCGTGAGATATCCGGAAATCAATTCCGATGATGCGCCTGTCACAGAATTCCAGTCCGGGTAATCCGTATTACCTTTCATATTCGTGCTCGCCCAAATGCGGATTGCCCCTTCAATCTGGTTGGCGGCATTCACGATGCTATTGGCTTTGGCTTTCGCCTGTCCGCTGTAAAAAGCCTCACCGGCGTAATAGGCCCCCATCAAGGCGGCCACACCAACCAGTGCAATGGAAATAATCGTGATGATTAAATTGGCCATAAAAATATATTTCCCCGTTATAAGGGTATCAGCTAAGCGTTAATAAAGCGTAAAGCCTTTGAAATGACTGTAGAATTTGCCCCTGGCTCCAACACTTCACCCGCCGTCAGGGCCTGCCGCCACAGCCGTGCCCCGCGTTGGCCCGGAAACATCCCCAGCATATGCCGCGTGACATTCGACAGTTTACCGCCGCGCACCAGATGTGCATCGGCATAAGCCAGCATGGCTTCCACCACCTGCTGCGGTGTTTGCCCGGTTGGTTTCTGGAAAATTTCTGTTTGAATTTCATCCAGCAGCCATGGGTTTTGATAAGCGGCGCGGCCGATCATCACACCATCGACATGCTTTAGGTGCGTTTGAATTTCATCCACGGTTTTCACGCCGCCATTCAGGGTAATGTGCAGCTGCGGAAATTCCTGTTTGATGCGGTAAACGTAATCGTAAATCAGCGGCGGCACTTCGCGGTTCTCACGCGGGGACAGGCCTTTTAAAATAGCCTTGCGTGCATGGATGATAAAAATATTGCATCCTGTGGCCGCAACCGTCTCCACAAATTTTTTCAGAAAATCATAATTGTCAAAATCATCAATGCCGATGCGGGATTTCACCGTGACCGGAATATTCACCTCACGCTGCATCGCGGCGATGCATTTGGCGACCGTCTGTGGCTCCGCCATCAAGCATGCGCCAAAACTGCCGGACTGGACACGATCAGACGGGCAGCCACAATTCAGATTGATTTCATCATAGCCCCACTCCGCGCCCACCCCTGCACAGCGCGCAAGTTCATCCGCATTACTGCCACCCAGCTGTAGGGCAAGCGGTTTTTCCTTTTCTGAGAATCCCAATAATTTTTCACGATCTCCATGGATGATCGCGGGCGATGTCACCATTTCGGTATAAAGAAAAATATCGGGCGAAATCAGGCGATGAAAATAACGGCAATGCCTGTCCGTCCAATCCATCATCGGCGCAACGGAAACTTTACGATTGAACGGCAGCGCGGGCATAGCTCTGAATTTTTTCTACCATCGCAAAAAAACCATTGCGGCGGTTTGGCGAGAGATGTTCCTCCATGCCAAGTTCGGCAAAAATAGGTTCAATCGCCGTATTCACAATTTCCACCGGTGGTTTATCATTATAAATAATCATCAAAATACCAATCAGCCCCTTCACGATATGTGCATCGCTGTCAGCGAGAAATTTTAGCGTAGGATGTGTTTGAATGGGTTTTAACCAAACCTGCGACATACAGCCCACCACGCGAAAATTTTCATTTTTATCGCCATCCGACATTTCCGGCAGTTCTCTGCCCAGATCGATGACATAACGGTAACGATCCTGCCAGTCATCCAGCACAGCAAAATCGGATTTCAGGTCTTCCAATGTCATCATTCGCTCACTGACCTGAATGCATAATCATGCACATGATGAATCTGTTGTTGCAATATAAGTCTAACCATAACCAACATGCACACTAATAAGCACGATAAAGGAAAACATAATAGGGGGGCGTCGAAGCATAGGAAAAACAATCAAATTTACCGGTCATGGTGTTAAAAATTGCCGAGCCAAATCCATATGGATCGCCACCACCAACGGCAATTGGAGCAGCAGAAGGCCCGCGCGCAATTTTTGCGATTTCTTCACAGATTTCCTCATTCTCAAAACCGATAATAGCGCTGTTGTATGGCCCCCAATTTCCCCAGTCAGTAGTTGTTACCGTGGCGCCATTATTAAATGTTACATCATCCAGTGTCGCATGATTGGCAATACCCCATCCATCCAGCACAACCGCCAACGGTGCAGACGAAGCCACCGCAAAATCCAGCACCGGCTCACTGGACAGATAATTTGGCACCAAAGACGCCCAGGGCGTCGAGATAAAATAATTGCCGCCATTATTCGCGGCATATACGCTCCATGCCGCTACGATCTGTTCACCCTGCGCAATTACACGGTTCGCACGCGCCTTGGCCTGCCCCTGCAAAAAAGCCTGGCCGCCATAATACGCGCCCATCAATGCCGCCACCGCAACCAGTGCGATTGAAATGATAGTGATAATCAGGTTAGCCATACTCTCCCCCTACCGCGGTGGACGAATATTTGTCCGCGGCTCTGAATCTCTGATCAATTTGTCAATATGGCGGCCCTGGTAGAGGTTGATGCCGATTTTCTTGCCGACTTCAATCGCCTCTTCGTTATCGCAGCGACATAAAATCACGCGCGACAATGCATCTTCACCACCATTTTTTAATTCCATTGCCATGCGTTCAAAATCTGCATTCTTCATCGCTGGCGTCCAGTAAATTTTGATGAAGTCAAAAGCGAGTTTATTGCGATCAATAAACGGTGCCGTGAAATGCGTGAGGCCATCCAGGCAGAGGCGGTAACCGCGATCCATGACATAATCGCGCGCAAACATATAAGCCGCCATGTCACTGAATACATCCACCGTTTGCAATTCTATCACCACGCGTCCGCGCAAGCCGCTGCTGATACGCTGATCAAATTTTGAAAAATCAGACGACAATAATGTTGCCACGTTCATATTAAAACTGAAGGCACGATTGGAACGCTCGCCTTCCTCCGCCAGATAAATCAGCATACGGCGATCCAGAATACCTGTCAGATATTGGAATAGCCAGCGATTGCCAGTCAGGTCCACACCCGGCACAACCTGTGTTTCCAGATCCGCAATGGAGACATATAGTTCATGAAATACCGGCGTAGGCTTGCCCGCCGCAACGGCGCAAATCGGCTGATTGCGGATAAGGCTGCTGAGATCTGCACTGCCCAGGCTATCTTCCAGCCAGCCCAGTTGATCGGGATTGATGGACACGCGCTCCGCGCTTGCACGTTCACCAAAATGTTCTGGCTGTCCGGTTTGCGTTGCCTGATACATGCGCCGCGAAATTTCCATTAAGGCATCATAATCCTTATCAAGCTGGTACCAGGTTGCAAAACCACTGGTCGCCGACGCCAGATCATCGAGACGACTGCTCATCATCGGATCCGTTGAAAACAGGTAGCGCATCTTAATCATGGCTTCATTCAATTTGTCACGTGATGCCAATTGTCCGATAAAAACAATATCACTGTTGCGCATCGTAAACATGCGGCCCTCATACTGGCCCAGCAAGTTTTCAAATGTGTTCAATGCCACACGGATATGGTGTGGTCGTCGGTTATAGGGTTGCAGCCGCGAGAGATGGCAAACAAGCGCAATTCTATCATTCTTGCGCGGGGCCAGCCGTTCAAGATAGTCCATCAGCGCAAATTCGCTGGATTGGGAAGTGGCTGTAAAGTCAGATTTCATGCTGGTCAATTGCAGGATTCATTGCCATAACTACCAGAGCTTGCAACCTTTGGCAATTCAGGACCCTCATATTATGTCGCTAGATGATAATCGTCGCCTCAATAATCTCATTTCCAATTTTGGCCGCTGCAATATTCTGGTTTTGGGCGATTTTATGTACGATAAATTCACCCATGGCAGCGTGGATCGCATCTCGCCAGAGGCCCCTATCCCGGTCATCCGGGTCAAACATAACCATGAAATGCTGGGCGGGGCCGGCAACGCAGCCCTGAATATTGTTTCGGCCGGTGGCAAGGCCACCCTCATCTCTGTTGTAGGCGATGATCCTGTCGGGCAAAAGGCGCGCGAACTGGTGATGGCCCAAATCGGCAGCCATAGTGTTCTGGTCAGTGAAGCCAACCGCCAAACCACCATCAAGCAACGATTTATTGCCAACAATCAGCAATTGCTTCGCGCTGACACAGAAACCACTGCTGCGATTACAGCGGAAACCGAAAAAAAATTATTGGCTGCTTATGAAACCGCTTTGCCGAATTGTCAGGCTGTGATGATTTCAGATTACGCCAAGGGTGTTTTAACCGATGGCGTTTTAAAAACTGTTATTGAAAAGGCGCGCGCTGCGGGCAAGCCTGTTCTGATTGACCCCAGATCGGAAGAGC
>DPZW01000112.1 GCA_003536545.1 Rhodospirillaceae bacterium | reverse complement strand
CAGATCGCGCAGCGCGGCACCTTGGGTGATCGCCGTAAATTTTTTCATTGCCTGTTGCATCACATGCCCCCGATGAATTGTCTGGCGAGATAATTATAAAACGGAATACCGAGCACGATGTTCATCGGAAAGGTAATCCCCAACGTCATGGCAAAATATAGGCTGGGGTTTGCCTCGGGGATAGCATAACGGATGACTGCGGGCACAACGATGTAGGAACCGCTGGCTGCCAGCGTCATCAGCAAAATGGAATTGCCGAGGGAAAGCTGAAACAGCATCGCAATCCCCAGCCCAAGGCCCGCGTTCACGAGCGGGAAAATCAACGCAAACAGCACGGCAAATTTGCTGAGCGATTTGCTCTCGCGCAATCGGCGCGCCACCAGCAACCCCATCTCCAGCAGGAAAAACGCCAAAATCCCTTTGAATATATCGCCAGTGAACGGCTTCATGATCGCCGCGCCGGTTTCGCCCGAAAGATAACCCACCAGCATAGAGCCAAGCAGCAACAGATGCGCGCCGTCCGTGAAAGCCTCATGCAAAACATCTTTCATTGACATTGTCGGCGCGTTGTTCGCCGTTCGGCTTTCCGCCTGCCGCGCGCGCGCCGCCAGATAAACCGCCATTACAATCGCGGGGCTTTCCATCACCACCAGTGCCACCGTCATGAAGCCGTCAAACGGTATTTGTTGGGCGGCCAGATAAGAATTTGCCGCGATAAAGGTTACCGCGCTGACAGAACCGTAAGTAGCGGCAATCGCCGCCGCATCGTAACGGCCGTATTTGCGGCGCAAAATGCCATAGCCGTAAGCAGGGATAACGAGTGCCAACAATATGGCCGCCAGCACCACCATACCCAGTTCGGTGGTAAAACCCGTTTGCGCCAGAGACGATCCGCCCTTCAGGCCGATCGCCATCAGCAGGTAAAGCGAAAAGAATTTCTGGATCGCCGCCGGAATTTCAAGGTTGGACCTGACCGCCGCAATCAACAAACCCAGAAAGAAAAACAAAATCGCCGGATCAATCAGATTTGAAAGCAGACCTTCCACTTATTTTTCTCTCCCTCAAAATTATCCGTGCTTGGCCATATGCTGCAAAACATAGGTCAAAATGCCGCCGGCGCGGAAGTATTCCACCTCATTCAGGGTATCAATCCGGCAAATGAGGGGCACTGATTCCTTGCTGCCATCCTTGCGCGTGATTTCCAGCTGGATGTTCATGCGCGGCGTAATCCCGCCATTGAGGCCCGTGAGGGCAAAAGTTTCATCACCTGTCAGTTGCAAAGTTTTGCGTGTCACACCTTCGTGGAATTGCAGCGGCAATAGCCCCATGCCCACCAGGTTCGAGCGGTGAATCCGCTCAAAACTTTCGGCAATCACAGCGCGCGCACCGAGCAGTTTGGTGCCCTTGGCCGCCCAGTCACGTGATGATCCGGTGCCGTATTCTTTTCCAGCAAAAATAATCAGCGGCGTGCCGTCTTTTTCATATTTCATCGCCGCATCATAAATCGCCATGGTTTCATCGGTGGGCAGATAGCGCGTCACCCCGCCCTCTACGCCCGGCACCATTTCATTTTTAATGCGGATATTCGCAAACGTACCGCGCATCATGACTTCATGATTGCCACGCCGCGCGCCGTAGGAGTTGAAATCAATCGGATCAACACCGTGTTCCGTCAGATAAACACCCGCCGGCGAAGATTTTTTAATATTTCCGGCTGGTGAAATATGATCCGTGGTTACGCTGTCGCCCAAAATGGCAAGCGCGCGCGCGCCACGAATATCCGCCACCAGATTATTGTTATTGGCAATATCTGTAAAGAACGGTGGCTGTTTGACATAGGTTGATGTACCGCGCCACGCATAAGTTTCGCCTTCGGCAGTTGGCAGGCTTTGCCACTGTGTTGGGCCCACAAAAACGTTACTGTAACGCGCCCGGAACATTTCAGGTGTGAGGTTTTTGGTCATTTCTGCATGAACTTCTTCATTCGATGGCCAGATATCTTTGAGGTAAACCGGTTTGCCGTCACTGCCTGTGCCCAGGGGCGCAGTTGTAATATCGGCCAATACAGAACCTGCGAGCGCGTAAGCAACCACAAGTGGCGGCGATGCGAGATAGTTTGCCTTCACCTGCTGCTGTACGCGGCCTTCGAAGTTTCGGTTGCCGGAAAGCACGGAGGCAACACAGAGATCGCCCTTCTCTACTGCTTTGGAAATATGATCCGGAAGTGGGCCGGAATTTCCGATACAGGTGGTGCAGCCATAACCCACCAGATTGAACCCAAGTTCATCCAATGGCTTCTGCAAACCAGCCTGAACCAGATAATCCGTGACGACCTGTGATCCCGGCGCAAGTGAGGTTTTCACCCATGGTTTAACCTTGAGGCCTTTGGCAACCGCGTTACGTGCAACCAGGCCTGCTGCAATCATCACCGATGGATTGGATGTATTGGTGCAAGACGTAATTGCCGCAATCACCACATCACCGTGGCGAACACTGTAAGATGTGCCGGGCACGGCTTCCGTGCGCTCACGCGTTTCCGGCGTGACGCCCATGTTCGGCATTTCTTTTTCAAATGCGCGCGCGACATTCGGCAATTCAATTCTGTCCTGTGGCCGTTTTGGCCCCGCCAAAGACGGCACAACTTTCGCCATATCCAGTTCCAACGTATCGGTGAATACGGGATCCGCATCGGTATCATAACGCCACATGCCCTGACGTTTCGCATAAGCCTCAACCAATGCCACGCGGTGCGGATCGCGACCGGTGAAATTCAGGTAACGAATGGTTTCCGCATCAATCGGGAAGAAGCCGCAAGTTGCACCATATTCAGGGGCCATATTTGCAATTGTCGCCCGGTCTGCAAGTGAGAGTGATGACAGGCCTGGGCCATAAAATTCAACAAACTTACCCACCACGCCTTTTTTACGCAGCATTTCCGTCACGGTTAAAACCAGATCGGTTGCCGTTGCGCCTTCAGGCAAATTGCCCATGAGTTTAAAACCGATCACTTCGGGAATGAGCATCGATGTCGGCTGTCCCAGCATCGCGGCTTCGGCCTCAATCCCGCCCACGCCCCAGCCGAGCACGGCAAGGCCGTTGACCATCGTGGTATGGCTGTCTGTGCCTACCAATGTATCCGGATAGGCAACTGTCTCGCCCGTATCCTCCTCTTCGCGTGTCCAGACGACCTGCGCGAGATATTCCAGATTGACCTGGTGGCAAATACCCGTGCCCGGCGGCACCACGCGGAAA
>DPZW01000174.1:7100-7576 GCA_003536545.1 Rhodospirillaceae bacterium | reverse complement strand
GTGTGCCTGAATCTCATCCGCAAACCAAACCCAAAGCCTGTAATTACGCGCTGCCCTTTGCACGTGGTGAGTATCTGGTAATTTATGATGCGGAAGATAAACCCGAACCTGATCAATTGAAAAAAACATTATTGTCATTCCAGCGAGCACCCGAAAATACTATCTGTATTCAGGCGCGATTAAATTATTTCAATGCACGTGAAAATTGGCTCACACGCATGTTCACACTGGATTATTCACTCTGGTTTGATCTGATGTTGCCGGGCCTGGAACGCCTGGGCGTTCCTATTCCGCTGGGCGGCACATCCAATCATTTTAAAATCAAGGTCCTGCGTGAATTGCATGCATGGGACCCTTATAATGTCACAGAAGACGCCGATCTGGGCGTGCGGATTACACAAAAAGGCTACCGTGTCGGCATTGTGGATTCTACAACCTTTGAAGAAGCCAATTGCGCGATTCCAAACTGGATTCGT
>DPZW01000174.1:0-6918 GCA_003536545.1 Rhodospirillaceae bacterium | reverse complement strand
ACGCTCTTCCGATCTGCGCGATTCCAAACTGGATTCGTCAGCGTTCACGCTGGCTCAAGGGGTATATGCAAACCTGGCTCGTGCATATGCGCCACCCCATTCAACTCTACCGTTCGCTCGGCCCGGTTGGGTTTTTCGGCTTTCAGTTTTTTGTGGGCGGCACAGTACTTGCGGCATTATTGAATCCAATTTTTTGGCTTCTCTATGTTTTGTGGCTTTTAATTCCTAGCCTGAATTACGGGATTTATTTCCCGCCTGTCATTTTTTACATGAGCCTGGCCAATCTCTTAATTGGCAATATTGTTTTCATCTACCTGAGCCTGCTCGCACCGGTCAAACGCCGCCTCTATGATCTGGTGCCTATCGGCCTCACGGTTTTCTTTTACTGGGTGCTGCTGTCTATCGCAGCCTATAAAGGATTGTGGCAGCTTTTGAATAATCCTTTTTATTGGGAAAAAACTGATCACGGTATCAGCAAACATAGCGCGCATGAAATCGCACAGGCGCAAAGCGGGGCCAGCGCATGACCCGCAATCTTACCCTGCTTGCCGCCGGACTGCTGCTTTTCAGCCACCCCATGATGACCTGGATGCTGAATGATGGCTATAGCCGTATCATAGAACTCGCATTGTATTTCCTATTCTGCCAAACCCTGCATCAATTGATGTTGCATGGTGATGTGCGCAGCATCATCAATACCGCTGTTTGTTTTGCTCTCATGCTGATTGGCGATGCGCGATTGATTTATGTGGCGGCGATTGCGGTGCCATTCCTGGCTCTGGTTGCGCCACCGGACATGATCAAAACATCCCGCATCAGTTTCTTTTTGATCATTCTTTTCCCGGCCATCGCCATGGTCCTCAGCTATCTTTACATCAATCATATTGTCGCCACTATTCCTTTTGGCGTAATGCAAATGATCGGCAGCAGCGTCCCCACAATTCTGCCGGATTTCAAACCGATTACATGGCAATATACTTACGGCGGCGAATTGCCGTGGCCACCGGCACAGTTTCTGGTCACCGCCGTGGCATCTTTCCCGCTTGCCATCCTCGCGCCGGTCTGGTTGCGCCGTGAACGCTTGCTGGCGGTTCCTATTTTCATATCCGCCCTTGTACCGCTGATCGCCAGTATTGTGACGTTATATGCGCCATTCACGGATTACCCTGCTACCATGCTCATGTTACTGTGGGTGCCCACTGCACTGGCCAGTTATGCATTTATAATGCGTGGCCGTGGAATGACGGTGATAGTCATGCTCATCCTCGGCTGGCTGGGAAGCACATTGGTTTTATCTGTTCCGGGAGTGTTATCATGAGAAAATATTTTCAATTCATTTGCTTGGTTGCATTCAGTCTCGCGTCTATCAGCACTCCGGCTCATGCCGGCGCATGGACACAAAAATCAGGTGAAGGCCAGGTGATCACCAGTTTCTCATATTATGAAACCGATGCTGCCTATAATGCAAAAAGCGACCGCGTCTCCAAAACCAGCAGTTATCACAAAAGCACATTGGATGTTTTTGCCGAATATGGCCTCACGGATGCCTATACCTTGGGCCTGCAAACTTCTTATCAATGGATATATGCACGCAATAATCTGGGGTCCTTTCGGGAAAATGATCTATCCGATACATCATTTTTCCTGCGTGAAAGAATTTGGCACGATGATTTTAACGTCCTGTCTTTGCAGCAGTTATTCACCGTGCCTGGCCCCTATAGCACCCGCAATGCCGCCGCCCCCGGATATGGTCAGTCCGATGCAGAATTTCGTGTGCTTTACGGCCATAGCGGTGTGATTGGCGGAAATAATTATTTCCTCGACATTCAGGGAGCTTATCGTAAGCGTTTTGAAGGGCCGGCGGATGAAGTGCGCATGGATATCACCGCGGGCATCAAACCCAATGAGAATTTTATGCTGCTGGCACAATCTTTTAACACTCTGGGCATGCGCAATGAATCCACAGCTGCTGTGATTACTTCCAGTGGCCCTGATTATGATTTGTCAAAAATTCAGATTTCCGGTGTTCTTGCCACTTCTTATGATTTATCCTTGCAACTGGGCGGCGCAATAGATGTGGCAGGCAGAAATACCGGTGCAGGAAAAACACTCTTCGTCGCTTTATGGAAGGAATTCTAACATGTCTATTTTAATCGTTGATGATGACCCCACCATTCGCGACCTGACATCATTGCTGCTGTCACAAGCAGGATTCACAGAAATTGCGACCGCGGATTCTGGCGCAAAAGCACTTCAGATTCTGGGAATTGATCCACCCGCCCCCAGCGAATTCATACCTGATGTCATTTTGATGGATATTATGATGCCAGGAATTGATGGTATTGAAACCTGTGCACGCATCAAGCGGGAAGAAACATTTGCGGATATACCTGTTCTGATGGTGACCACACTCAATGATGTGGAGCATCTAAAAAAAGCTTTCATTGCAGGCGCAACAGATTATATGAACAAGCCTATCCGCGCAGAAGAATTGCTGGCGCGTGTAAAATCTGCGCACCGCCTGAAGCAGGAAGCAAAACGCCGCAAACAGCGCGAAGTTGAACTGGAACGCATGAGCCTGGAAAACCCGGTTGCGCCATCCCGCAAGCAAGGCATGGTATCACCGCGCACAGGCTTGCCGGGCGAAGCAATTTTGCTGGGGACATTGGGAGTGGCACTGGCTCGCGCCCGGTCATCCGGGGCAGTCACACTGCTTTCACTGGATGCGGCTGAATCATTTTCAACGCGCTATGGCGAAGAAAAACTGGGCGAAGTCATGTCAGATATTGCCACATTATTATGCCATCAGCCTGCCCGCCTGGGAGATTTATTGCTCCAGACTGGCCCCGCCCAATTTGCACTTTATCTGCCACAGGGTGATGTGGAGCAAGCCGAAACACAGGCAAATGCGTTGCGTGCTGCCATTGCAGCCTTGCAAATTCCACATGAATATTCACCTGTCGGGCCGGCGCTCACTGCCAGTGCAGCAGTCCTCTCCTTTGCGAATACGCCACTCAGCCCAGCAGATTTTCTGGCCGCCGCCTATGGCCTGATAGAACGCGCTCAATCCTCTGGCGGAAATCAGATATTGGTGCAGCGTGACTGAAACAACAGATCCGGATTTCCAGACACTGGCACTTCTTGAAAAACAGGCGGGCCGTACGGCGGTTGTTAAACTTCTGGGCAACCATCGCCAGAACGTGACCCAAACAATTGCAGAGCTGGAAAAAATAACCGGAAATATTGACCGGGATCATATACATATGATTGCCCATCGTATGCAGGGCAGCTGTGGCTCCCTGGGTTTCCACCGCCTGTCAGCATTATTCTCAGACATGGATAAGGCCGTCATGGACGGCAATCATGAACAGGTGATAAAATATATCCAAGAAGTCGTTCACGAGAATGAAATTCTGGCCGATGGCGTTCGCCAATATTATCCTGAAATTCTGTCAAAGCCGGAGAGCAGTGGATAAAACTATTTACCTTTAGATTTATTCCAAATTTCCGTGACCTGCGCCGTGATTAGCATCGGATCAAAAGGTTTCGGCACAACTCCCGCCGCGCCCATCGCCATATACTCCTGAACCTCTGATGGCTGAACGCGCGCCGTCATAAAAACAATCGGGATATGGTTTAAGGCCGGATTTTCCCGCAATTTTTTCAGCGTGGATGGCCCATCCATTTCCGGCATCATCACATCCAGCATAATGATATCGGGCTGAATGGCTTCTGCCTTTGCAACCGCCTCTGCCCCGCTATTGAGGCATGTGACCTGCAACCCGCCTATGGTTTCAAGACACATCTTTGCGACTTCCAGAATATCGCTTTCATCATCAATACAAAGAATGTGCTGCAAACTGTTAGGCATTTTTTGTTTTCTCTAGGTTTTATGTTGTTCAATGAGATGAAGGATGGTTTCTACAATTCTTGTTTCCGACATCCGGGACTTTACCACGACTTCGGAAACTTTTTGCTGAACTTCTTCAGGCGTCTCAAGTGCTGAAAGGATAAGAACCGGCGTGGCAGTATGCGAAAACTCCGGCATGTTTTCAAGCAGGTCCAGGCCCGACCCATCTGGCAGACCAATATCCAGAATAATTAAATTAAACGTGTTATTCCTGAGCTGATCGCGTGCTTCCTTGACTGTCGTGGCCACAATGATTTCTGCGCGGTCACGCAATCCGGCCGCCAGAACGCTGCTGATGTCCAGATCATCTTCAACATGCAGAATTTTGGGAATTTTATGTGGTTCTACTTGCGGCGCAGCCACCTCATAAACGGCGGCCCGAACGGCTTCCTGCCGCGTTGCCGGTTTCTGTTCTGTTACGATGGCATTATCACCATGCGCCAGCGGAAACTCCACCCAAAAACTGCTGCCCTTGCCAATCTCTGTATCAAATCCGATCTTGCCGCCCATATTTTCAACAATTTGCCTGCTGATGTGCAGCCCCAATCCCGTGCCACCCTTTTTCCGCGTCACAGATGAATCCGCCTGTGAAAATTTTCCAAAAATTCTGGCGCGAAACTCCTCGGGGATTCCCGGTCCATGATCCGTGACCCGGATCTGAACGGTCTCACCGGACCGCGCCGCGGATATTTCCACCCGGTCTCCAGGTTGAGAGAATTTTGCTGCATTTGAAATCAAATTTGCCAAGACCTGCATCAGGCGCGCAGCATCCACTCTGATCTTCAGATCTGGATCGACGGGGCCGGACGCCGCCAGGCCTACTGCAAATTTATGTGCATAGGGCTGATTGGTTTCAATCGTCTGCTCTATCAATGTGGAAACAAACTCATTTTTAAGATCAAACTGCATCTGACCGGATGCAATTTTATCAATATCCAGAATATCGTTGATCAACAAAATTAATCGCTCGCTGTTTTTATGGGCAATTTCTATCAGGCGGCCAATTTTCTCCGGAATTTCCTGTGACATCGCCCCCACAATCAGGCCCAACGATCCACGAATAGAAGTCAAAGGGGTGCGCAATTCATGGCTGACAATGGAAATGAATTCGCTTTTCATGCGGTCCATTTCTTTACGCTCAGTGATATCCTGCGTCTGAGTGATAAAATAATTGGGGTGGCCATATTCATCGCGCACCAGTGATACGCTCAACAATGCCCATATAATCTGCCCACTTTTATGATAATAACGCTTTTCAAGCTGATAGGTCTGAATTTCGTCATTCATCACTCTTGCGATATATTCCATATCACGCGGGAAATCTTCCGCATGCGTAATAGATTGAAAATTCATTGCCAGCAATTCTTCTTCATCGTAACCGAGGATAGAACAAAGCGCGTCATTCACCTTCAGCCAGGTGCCGTCAGGATTGACCAAGGCCATGCCAATCGATGCGTGCTCCATCGCTGAACGGAAAGTCTCCTCACTGGTCATCAATGCCTGCTGCTGCGCTTTGCGATCGGTGATATCTTCAATCACCGCCAGATAACCCTTGATGGCACCATCTTGCCCGCGCAGAGGAGTCACTGTTTCGCGTGCAGGAAAGCGCGAGCCATCACGGCGAATAAATGTCCATTCTCTGGATTCCACCCCGTCTTTTTGCGGTTTGCGTGTAAATACCTCAAAGCCAGGATCAATGACTTCATAAAATTCCATCGATAGTGCGCGGGCACGGGTCTGAATCTCTGCTTCGTCATGCCATAATGCGGATGTTCTTTTGCCCACCACTTCGTCGGCGGTATAGCCTAGTGCATCTTCTGCAGCCTTATTGAACGTTACAATTCTACCGGTCGTATCAGTTGCTACGATTAAATAAGCGGTACTGGAAAGGATCGCCGAATTTAACTGGTTGAGGCTGTTAATTTTGGAAGATCGCAAATGCAGAACAATAATATAACGCACAATTAAGGCTGACAGAGCCGCGATCAACAATCCTGAAAAAGCAAGAATAACAGGCAGCAGTTGGCGTTGATTCTGAAAAAATTCACCGCCTGGTGCGGATATTTCCTGTGATAAAGCGGATCCGCAAAAAGTGATAACAATAATCTGCGCCAGAACTCGCTGGATTGATAATTGTGACACGAATCCTCCCGCGCGGTCAAAAAGCAACGCATTATGCATCTATTGCTTTTCCGTGCCAATGAAGGATTTGTCCTGCCGGGGCTTCAGCGATAAGGGTTTGAATGGTGCCCGAAAGAAGACTCGAACTTCCAAGGGGTTGCCCCCACTAATACCTGAAACTAGCGCGTCTACCAATTCCGCCATCCGGGCACACCATTCAACCTCAATTCGTTTTGGTGGCTCGAGAGGGATTTGAACCCCCGACCAAGGGATTATGATTCCCCTGCTCTACCGCTGAGCTACCGAGCCCTATCCCAAAACTATTGACCCAAGGGGCCACAGCCCCATCAGGGATGGGGAAATTCCCAGCATTTCCCCCCAAAGTCAAGCATTTATGCGACGCCTGTCTTCCCTGCCCTTATCGGTCCCAGAGATAGCATACCCACAAAAACCTTGTGATTTTGGCAAAATAGGATTACATACGGATTGTTCGAGATTTTATGTCTGACAAGTTTGCTACCCGTAAGCCTGCCTATGCTACCGCTATTTTCGAGATCAGAACCGTACAATCCTGTACGGCTTTTTGCACGAAAGTGCGCTACACACTAAGGAGGCCACAATGGCAACAGGTACAGTTAAATGGTTCAACGAGATCGGAAGAGCACNNTCCCCTGCTCTACCGCTGAGCTACTCAGCCATTCTTAGGTGGCGGTCTTTATGCCCTTTGGGGGCCTTTCTGTCAAGCCGTCGAAGACGCGCCGCGCCAGGGCGACGTCGTTGACCAAAACCCCGTCGATCCCCAGATTCACCAGATTTAGAAGGCTTTCCGCCGTCGCTTCGCCGGGGTATTCGAACCCCGCGCGGCGCTGCGTCGTCACCCAGACCGG
>DPZW01000019.1 GCA_003536545.1 Rhodospirillaceae bacterium | reverse complement strand
CGCTCTTCCGATCTGTGCACGTTCTGCCGTTTTGCGCGCAGTTTCTTCATCTGGCAGTACCACAAATTGCACACTGCGCTCTTCGGGTTCAGAAAATTCAGGCTTGCGTGTATCGTAAATTTCTTTCAGCTCGGCCGCGCTGGGAGACAGATTTTTTTGCCAATCTTTTGTCGAAAGAACAGCCATGGTCATGCGGCGCATTTCCGGGCGTTGATATTTATCCTGATGCGCATCGTAATAAGCTTTCAATTCTGCATCATCGGGATTTCCAATGCCTTCAACTGCATTGTGGGAGATGCTGTAAATATCTGCAGTATATTTGGTATTTTGCAGAACATACATGGCGCGTGCCAGCTCAGCCGGCGGAATGGCAGATGTTTGCAAAGCACCCAGCAAAATGCGAATTGACATATCACCGCGCAGCCCGCCAACGAATTCCTGTTCGCTTACTCCAGCGTTCTGCAAAAGCTGTTTGAATTTATCCCGGTTAAACTTGCCGTCTTCGTCATAAAAAGCACGTTCTTTTTGAATTTCAGAGGCTGCCATTTTATCGCTCACCACAATGCCGTAATCACGGGCGGCCTGCAGCAATAATTCACGTTCAATCATGCTGCGCATAACGCTATTGCCGATACCTAGGCTTTTGGCCATCTCACCATCAATATTCATCCCTTGGCGGCGCAATGTTTCCATTTGCTGGCTATAAGCCCGTTGCAATTCCTGAACGGAAATTGTGGTATTGCCAACCATGCCTGCATAGCGCGTGGTGCCTGCGGCCTTGACCATATCGCCAATGCCCCAGATCAAAAAGCTGAGGATGAGGGGGATAAAGAGAAAAAAGCCCATGATGGTGCGGGTGCGTTTGCTGAGATTGATCGACATCGGGGCGCTTTCGGGCTGGAATTATTTCACGCTTTCTATAGAAGAATATGCGAGTGGAGACAAGAATGCGCCCGGCCAAATATGTCATCGGCAACTGGAAAATGAACGGCGATTATGCGCTCGTCATGCGGATGATCGCGGCGCTGCGCGGGATGGGGCCGCTGGACAGGACGGATGTGGTGGTTTGCCCGCCGTTTACGCTGCTGCACGGATTTTCGGAGCTGCTGGGCATGGGGCATGTGCATCTGGGCGCGCAGGATTGCGGGNNCCTATGTGAATTCTATAGAAGAATATGGCAGTGGAGACAAGAATGACTGTAGCAAAATATGTCATCGGCAATTGGAAAATGAACGGTGATTACGCATTGGTCATGCAGATGATAGCAGCTTTGCGGTCTATGGGGCCTTTGGATAATGTTACAACGGTGATTTGTCCGCCCTTTACCCTGTTGCACAGTTTTGCCGAATTGCTGGGCATGGGGCATATCCACCTGGGTGCACAGGATTGCGGCACAGAAATTTCAGGTGCGCGAACAGGAGATATCAGCGCGGCGATGTTAATTGAACAAAACTGCCGTTATGCCATTGTGGGTCATTCAGAGCGCAGACGTTATCAAATGGAATCCAACGAAGTTGTGGCAGCAAAGGCTGCGAACGCGCAGGCTGCCGGATTAATGCCAGTGATTTGCGTGGGTGAAAATCTGGCGGAGCGCGAAGAAGAGCAGGCAGAAATTATTGTAGAAGAACAGGTTACAGCAGTTTTGAAAAAATTGAAAAATGCGGCCGTGATTTTTGCCTATGAACCGGTTTGGGCCATTGGCACCGGGCAGGTTGCCAGTCATTCTGATATAGCGGGGATGCATGATGTTATCCGTGCGCGCGCCGCAAAACATGACTTTAAAGACGTTGCTGTTTTATATGGGGGTTCTGTGAAACCGGAAAATGCCGGGGGTATTCTGGCTCTGGGTGGGGTGGATGGCGTTTTGCTGGGTGGGGCCTCGATTGACCCGGATGCCTTTATAGCCATTGCCAAAACAGCGCATCATCTGCCATAAACAGCCCATAAAACAACAAAAAGGTTAAAAATGGAATCGGTCGTTCTTGTCATTCATCTCTTTCTGGCCATTGCGCTGATTGGCGTCATTTTGCTCCAGCCAACGGCTGATGGCGGCGGATTAACTTCATCTTCTAGTTCGATGTCCGGTTTCATGTCACCTCGCGGCTCTGCTAATTTACTGACCCGCGCCACAGGTATTTTGGCATTTTTATTTATGGTCACCAGCCTGACCCTGGTTATTCTTTCAGGGGCGCACAAGCCTAGCAGTATTCTGGACCAGATTGATGAAGCAGCGCCTGTCGCTGATGTTGCAGTGCCAACGACATCAGACGGTAAAACGCCTGCAGAAAGCCCGGCAAAAGCACCCACGGTTCCCGTTGGGGAATAGTCAAATATTTTTAGCAGGGCTGCTTGCGCAAAGTCATTTGCCTAGTTAGTGTTTTCTCCCATGACGCGATATGTATTCATCACCGGCGGCGTGGTTTCCTCACTCGGCAAAGGCATTGCAGCAGCAGCATTGGGCGCGCTTCTGCAGGCGCGCGGCTATAAGGTTCGCCTGCGCAAACTCGATCCCTATCTGAATGTGGATCCCGGTACGATGTCGCCCTATCAGCATGGTGAAGTATTTGTTACGGATGATGGCGCGGAAACAGATTTGGATCTGGGGCACTACGAACGTTTTACCGGCGTATCGGCAACCAGGAATGACAGCATCACCACAGGCAGAATTTACCAGAACGTGATTACACGTGAACGGCAGGGCGGTTATCTGGGTGGCACAGTACAGGTTATCCCGCATATCACCGATGAAATTAAAGCCTTTATTCGCAGCAATACGGGTGATGCAGATTTTATTATCTGTGAAATTGGCGGCACAGTGGGGGATATTGAAGGTCTGCCGTTTTTAGAGGCCATTCGCCAGTTCGGCAATGACATGGCCCCGCGCCAGACGATGTATGTGCATGCAACGTTGCTACCCTATATCACTTCCGCAGGTGAATTAAAAACCAAGCCAACGCAGCATAGCGTGAAAGAACTATTATCCGTCGGAATCCAGCCTGATTTGCTGCTGTGCCGTGCGGAGCATTTTATTCCCGAAGAACAACGCCGGAAACTAGCATTATTCTGCAACGTCAAACCTGAGCGCGCCGTAGCCGCCTATGATGTCAAAACAATTTATCAGGTGCCTGAAGCTTACCACGCTGAAGGATTTGATGATCAGGTCCTGGCGCATTTCGGCATGAAATCCAAAGCTCCCAATCTGGCGGCCTGGAAAAATATCGTCAAACGCATCACGGAACCCAAATTTAAAACACGTGTTGCCGTTGTAGGGAAATATACATCCTTGCTGGACAGCTATAAATCACTCATTGAAGCCTTCACACATGCGGGCGTGGCAAATAATGCCAAAGTGGAACTCGATTGGATTGATGCCGAGGATTTATCCCCCAAGGAGCTGACAAAACGTTTGAATGCCGCCAATGCGATTTTGGTGCCGGGTGGTTTCGGCATTCGGGGTACCGAAGGCAAGATTGCGGCAATTAAATATGCGCGTGAGAAAAAAGTGCCATATTTCGGCATTTGTTTTGGCATGCAAATGGCGGTACTGGAAGCCGCACAAAATTTATTGGGATTAAAAGATGCCAGTTCAACCGAATTTGGCCCTTGCAAAAATCCTGTGGTGTCCCTGATGACTGAATGGGGGCAAGGCGAAGTAAAACATCGCCGGACATCCAAGGGTGATCTCGGTGGAACCATGCGCCTGGGGGCTTACCCCTGTGCTTTGAAACCAAAATCCCGCGCCAGGGAAATTTATGGCAAGGCAAATATCACAGAGCGTCACCGCCATCGCTATGAAGTTAATATTGGTTACCGCAAGCAATTGGAAAAAGTCGGGGTGATTTTTTCCGGCCTTTCACCGGATGGTGAGTTGCCGGAAATCATTGAGCGCAAAGATCATCCGTGGTTTGTGGGCGTGCAGTTCCACCCGGAATTAAAATCTCGTCCGTTTGATCCACATCCATTGTTTGTGAGTTTTATTGCGGCGTCACTTAAGAATAAGAAGCGTTAATGGTCTCGGCCTATCAGAAAAGCTGATAGGTAAATGTCCATTGTGTTGCGGCCCCGGAATACATTCTCATGCAATCTATTTTACGATTAGCGTCGGGAATTCCGCTGTTTGTTGGTGTTGCCGAACTGCCATAAGCAATCCGAACAATCTGTTTACAGACTTCAGGTGGATTTGCACCCCCCGGATCTCCTTCGATCAGGAGATAAAGATATCGTGAAGGTGAAGTGGCAACAGCCGCGCCTGTGCAATCCGCAGCCCCATCCTGAAACCCTGTGTCGTAAACATCCTTTTTCCCGCATAATAATGTACTGGACCAATCTACCAGCGGTGGGGCATAGGTGGAAAGTCGGGTCATATAACCCTGAGAAACTAGAAAATTAAGATTTGAATCAGGTAGGTCGATGCTGTTGCCGTTGTCTAATCTCCATAAATGAAGGGCACCCTCAATCTGGCGTGCTTCATTGATCATGCGTGAAGCGCCGGCCTTTGCACTTCCTTCCATAAAAGCTGCGCCGCCGTAATAGGCCCCCATCAGGGCAGCAACAGCCACCAGGGCAATTGAAATAATCGTAATGATTAAATTGGCCATGTTTACTTGAGCGTATCTTCCACCATCATGCAGAAATAGTGATACCAGCACTGGTGAACTTGCTGAATAATGGGCGTGACTTTCGATGGTACTGCCAGCAGAATATCCGAAAGCTCTGCCATTTTACCGCCGCCTTGGCCCGTCATGCCAATGGTAATCATGCCAAGTTCTTTGGCAGCAATCATGGCATTCACCACATTTTTGGAATTTCCTGATGTGGAAATGCCCAGCAGAACGGTTCCCGGACTGCCCAGGCCTTTGACCTGTTGTGCAAATACATGTTCATAGCCAAAATCATTGGCAATTGAAGTTATGGTGGCCGAGTTATCGGAAAGACAAACGACATTATAGGGTTTGCGATCAATAAAAAACCGGCCGACCATCTCGCCCGCGATGTGCGAGGCATCCGCGGCTGATCCGCCATTCCCGCAAGTCAGGAGAGCCTTGCCGGATCGCAGGGCGGTTACGGTAGATTCAATCGCGCGGTTCATGGCCAGACTATTTTCATCATCCATCGTTGCCTGAATGACGGCAACGGATTGATGCAGATAATCGTTTAATGATTTGGGCAAGGGGTATGACATGCTAATTTCCTTTTTTAATCCCGCGCGTGGTGACAATATTTGTCGTGCTGAAACCTTGTAGGGTTGGCGTAACGACAACCTGTCCACCATTGGCGTGAATAATATCTGCACCCACAACAGTATCCACAGTGTAATCACCGCCTTTAATCAAAACATCCGGCAGCAATGCCTGCAGTAACGGGATAGGTGTATCGTCGTTGAAAATAATCACCAGATCTACGCGCTCCAGGGATGCCAATACGGCAGCACGGTGTTGTTCATCCTGGATGGGGCGATCAGGCCCCTTGGCGCGGCGCACGGAATCGTCACTATTCACGCCCACAATTAATTTATCACAGGTTGCATGCGCCTGGCGCAGCGAAGATAAATGCCCAGGGTGCAGTAAATCAAAAACACCATTGGTAAAACCAATTTTCAGGCCCAGTCTGCGCCAGCGTGCAACCTGTTCAACCGCCTGTTCCACCGTCATGATATTTTGCAAATGCGATTGTGCTTCTGTCTCTTCGTCAGTTGCATCTACGGCGTGGCTAAGCTCGGCTGCCGTAACAGTCGCTGTCCCCACTTTGCCCACCACAATGCCTGCGGCAATATTTGCCAGTTGCGCAGCATCCAATACGCTGCCGCCCGCCGCAATACCCAGTGCCAATAGCGCGATGACAGTATCGCCCGCGCCGGACACATCCCAAACTTCGCGTTGCTGGGCGGTGACATGTTTTGCGCTGTCTTTATCCAATACCGTCAGGCCATCTTTGCCGCGCGTGGCGACCAGATAATCAAACTTGCCAAGTTGCAAAAGTTTTTTTCCTGCCGTGATAAATTCTTCGTCAGTGTTAATCGCTTCGCCCACGGCTTCGGAAATTTCTTTGCGGTTTGGTTTCACCAATGTTGCACCGGC
>DPZW01000144.1 GCA_003536545.1 Rhodospirillaceae bacterium | reverse complement strand
AATTCGCTGGCTCTTGCCTGAAGCTGTGGGCTGAACCGTCCAGCGGAATATCAAGCACGCAATCTGTTTGGCCAGTCTGGTTATTATTGTAAACCATTTTCATGACACCGTTTCCAGATTCAAATCGCTGGATCAGAAAAAGTTCCGCTTTCTGAGATATCTCATCACGGAGACTGTGAATGGTATGCATTGGGTCGCCTTTTATTTAATTATTCAGTATATTTAGCCGCATTTCTTATGAAAATAAAAGAAATTTTGCTCGACTGGTATGGCAAATCAGTTGATCTGCAGCGTTGAAATCAGCTAATCTCTCCGCACACGAGAGGGTTTTCATGCGTATTTTCATTCTGGCTTTATTGCTTTCCGGCATCACTTTTTCTGAGGCGCAGGCCAACACGCGTTATTCCGAAGATTACGAAAGCTATCCCTACACGCAGCCTTTGCCATCAGGGCAGGCTGGTAGTTCCGGCAATGAAAAGCAATGGAGCGGTGTGGTCGGTGCGGGCGCAATCAGCATGCCGGAATATCTGGGCGCGAATGATAACGAAGTGCGCTTTTTGCCGATGATCGATATTGAATATAAACAGCGTTATTTCCTGTCTACCCAGCGCGGGCTGGGGTTTTATTTCTTCCGCGATAACCGCTTCGCGCTCGCCACCATGGTAAATATGGATTGGGGCCGCGATGAAAGTGATAACGCGCGTCTGCGCGGCCTGGGGGATCTGGATCCATCAGCGCAATTGGGCGTGGATTTGAAATGGTATATCAATAAATGGCTCAGCTTTGACGTGGATGCTTATCAGGCAATTTCTCCAGGTGGCCATGAAGGGGCATACGGGAATGTCGGTTTTGGCGGCCGTTGGCCGGTGGCAAAGAATTTCGCATTTCGTGCGAATACGGGAATCCGCTGGGCCTCTGACACATATATGAGCAATATGTTCGGCGTGAACGCCACGCAATCGGCCCGTTCCGGTTTGGCGCAGTTTAATCCGGACAGTGCATTGATGGCGTGGCAGTTTGGCGCGGCACTGGATTTCAATCTGTCGCCGCAGTGGTTTGTCTCGCCTACATTCCGGTATATTGGTTTGCTGGGCGATGCCGCAGATAGCCCGATCACGCAGGATGACGGGCAGTATTACGCGGGCGTATTTCTGGGATATAAATTCTAGGTTGCGTCTTCGGAAATCGTGACGGGGAGCCCATCCAGCTCCTTCGTCATCGTAATCTGGCAGGCGAGACGGGAATTCGGCTTTTGCACGTAACTGTCCGCCAGCAGGTCGCACTCTTCTTCATTCGCAGGTTTTAATTTGCCGAGCCAGGCGTCATCCACATACACATGGCAAGTCGCGCAGGCCGTGCAGCCGCCGCAATCCGCACGCATGGGCAGGCCGGCTTCCTTGATCACTTCCATCACGCGCCAGCCTGGCGTGGCTTCAAGCGTATGGGTCTGGCCACCCGGATCAGTCACAATGAGTTTCATGATGGCGGTTATTTCACACCCAGCTTTTCTTGTAAATCGCTGCTGCTGGTCGTATAGCGGAAAATAAATTTCTTGCCCGCATGCACAATGTCATAAGCCGCGCGCGCCATCAGCGCAGCTTCATGAAAGCCGGATAAAATCAGTTTTAATTTGCCGGGGTACCAGTTGATATCGCCAATCGAAAAAATCCCCGGCGTATTTGTCTGGAATTTTTCGGTATCTACAGGGATTAGGTTTTGTTCAAGGTTTAATCCCCAATCCGCGATCGGACCCAGTTTCATCGTCAGGCCAAAGAACGGCAGCACGCAGTCACATTCGTGCCGGATTATTTCGCCGTCTTTGGTTTTAATCGTCACCGCGGAAACCGCAGGCGCATCGCCGTGTAATTCTGCAACTTCACCGAATATCAGTTTGCCGTTACCTGCTGCAACCATTTCGCGCATTTTATGCACACTGTCCGGCGCAGCTTTAAATTCATCGCGGCGGTGGAGAAGGGCGATGTTTTTCGCAAGCGGCTGCAAATTCAGGAACCAGTCCAGCGCACTGTCGCCGCCGCCAACAATCAAAATATTTTTATCGCGGAATTTTTCCATTTTGCGTACGGCGTAATACACGCCGCCGCCTTCGAATTTCTCAATTTCCTTGATGGGTGGTTTCTTGGGCGTGAAACTTCCACCGCCTGCTGCGATCACGATGACGGGGGCTTCCAGAATTTCGCCCATATCGGTTTTCAATTGCCAGTGACCGTTTTCCAGTTTGGTCAAACTCTCCGCCATCTGGCTCAGAAAGAATTTTGGCTCAAACGGCCGGATCTGTTCCATCAGGCGGTCAGTCAGCTCCTGGCCGGTTACCACTGGCAGCGCGGGAATGTCATAAATCGGTTTTTCGGGATAAAGCTCCGCGCACTGGCCGCCGACCTTTGGCAGGATATCTACCAATGCGGCTTTCATATCCAGAAGGCCCAGCTCAAATACGGCAAACAGCCCCACGGGCCCCGCGCCAATAATAATCGCATCAGTTGTATAAACGCTATTCATGAAAGTAATCTATTCATATTTCTTTTGACAGCAAGGGTAGAAAACCCACATTATTGGGCAATGACAGATAAGGTTGAGCCTGGTCAATTTAAACGATTTTCAGTCCCGCAAACGATGACAGCGGGCGGGGAATATTTTTGGATTTGTCTGGGCCCTGATTTAGGTGATATCAAAGTTGACTTATTAGAAAGAAATGCAGTGCATTGCAAATCTTCAGATGTCGGTCAATTTTCTTTTCCGCATCCCAGAACGCGCGCGGCGCAATTGCTGCACCCACCGCGCAGAAAACCATTCAGAACCTGCTATCGTCCTAAAATTTAGTGGTAGCTTCCTAATAATTCACAGGGATCTGCACCGCTCTCCAGCTTGAAACGCGTTAATCCTGCGTTTGTTTCCGCATCAATTGGCCCCATATCTGCATAATACAATCCAGCGGCTGATAGATTTTCAATCATTTTCCAGATTAATAAATTATGTGCGTTTTCCTGGCGGCCGGCGGGTGTATTCACGCCATACATATAGGTGGCACTGTTCCCGTGCCGCAGCCATAATTGCCCCGCAACCGGATCTTTGCCCAGCATTGCAACGGCCACCCATACATCCTGTGGGTGCCAATGCAGGCGTATCATTTCCCGTACCAATGCAGGCGGCAAAGCCTGATAGCCACGCAGCTCTTCTTGCGCAGTTTCCTGCTGCAAAAGCCATTCCATCAAGGGGCCCTGGCGCACAATTTTCACCGTCAATTTACTTTGTTCGGCTTTCACCAGGCGGTTACGCCATGCTGCGCTTTGCGCAGCCCGTAAATTTTCTACGCCGTGCTTTAGGTTAATCACCGCATTCAAATTGCCGGTCATAATCCGTTGTCGAAAAATTTTATTCAGCGCACGATGTATTATTTTATTTGGCCCAAGTTCCGGCATCAAAATCAGAAATTTTAATTTGCGGCGCGGATAACGGCACGAAATATCAGACAGAATTTTGATTTTATCAGCATCCGAAATATCCGGCACAAAAACAGGCGAGCGCAATGCAAAAACCAGTTCAATGGGGCCTATACGCCGTGTGATGATTTGTGCCGCCGCCAGAATTTTATGATCATTTTGCCAGATTAATCGCACCGTCCGGCGACCAATTTGCTCCATAAACTCGCCATAGCCCCAATCCTGTTGCAGGGCGGTGTAATCCATTGCACACAATGCTGCCTGCCACTGGGCAGCATCTGTGCAGAGGTTGAATGAAAGGGGGGCTGCTTTGGCCATCGGTCTGGGATAAAGTCAGGATGTGAAAAAGACAAGCCTGCGTCCCGCCCGTCCGACCCTTTGGGTTCCCCTATACCTATTTTTATATCTGGCCGTGCCGGTTTTATTGATAGGCGGTTTGATTGAGCTTTTGATAATTTTATTTGGCTAGCAATCTGAAAGTAATTTAGACTGTTTTTCTTTTGACAGCATGGGATGCAACGGCGCAATATGCCAGGATGAATAATCCGCTCTCCAATCTTCGTAAACGCTTGGTAGAATGGCGTGATCGCCTGTTTTGCAAGCTGGTCGTGGATGATCCTGAGTGCCAGCAGACTGAAGAATTGACAGTGGCGCACGAGCCACCCGTCGTTGACGATAAAATTTCTATTAAAACAGCTCTGAACAGAATTGAAGAATCTTATTTGGAAAGGAGCGTCTATGACGTATCCAAAAGACGTTTTGTTGAACGGGTGGATCTGGCACGTCCGTTGGAGTGGCTATGGGAATTAATAGATAGTTGCATAGATGAGAAGGCTGAGTTCTCGCTGGCCCGAAATATTCATACTATAAATCAACTTTCAGAAGAGCTCAGAGAGGCCAACCCATTCAGAGTTAAAAAAGAAATTGGCCCAGATCACAAAATAGGTAATTGTCGTTCTGAATCTGATCAGTATGACACAGATAAAATTTATGTCAGACTGAAATGGCTCGCTGCTATTTTTCCAGTCTTTGTCCAAGAGATAGAGACGAACTATCGACTAACAGAAAGTGACAAAGCTTTTCTGGATTTTGTTAAGCGGCAGGGCGGGAAAGTAATCGCTCCAACACTTTTTCGTGCTGACGATATGAAGCGCGGCAATCTGCCGCGCCCGTAATTTACGCTAGCAATCGTCGCTGTTCACGTTCCCAGTCGCGTTTTTTAATGGTCTGGCGTTTGTCGTATTCTTTTTTACCTTTGCCCAGGCCCAGTTCCAGTTTTACATAGCCGCGCTTGTTGAAATATAAACTGACTGGTACCAGGGCATAGCCTTCGCGCTGCACCGCACCCATAAATTTATTCATCTGTTTTTTGCTCATCAGCAGCGCGCGCGGGCGTTTGGCCTCAGGCGAGAATTGGCGTGGTGCAAACTGGTATTCCTTAATGTTCAGGTTGAACAGGTAAATCTTGCCTTCCATCACACCTGCATGCGCTTCGGCCAATGATGCACCGTTAAAGCGAAGGGATTTTACCTCTGCTCCTTCCAACACCACGCCAACTTCGATGCTGTCCTCGATCGCATAATCAAACTTTGCCTTTTTATTAAAGCTGATCTGTTCGCCGTTGCGAATGTAATGAAGTTTGGCTTTAGACATAAACCTATGCTGCTTTTTGTTTCAGCAGCCCCATGTGTTCTGCGACTTCGCGCAGACGCTTTTGGTTATCTGCACTTGGGGGTACCAGCGGCAGGCGATATTCCAATTCACACAATCCCATCAGTGATGCGATGTATTTTACCGGCACCGGATTGGTTTCGCAGAATAACAAACTATTTAAATCCGCAAGCTCATCACGGATGCGCGCAGCGGTTTTCATATCGCCTGCAGCCCATGCTTTCTGCAGGTCAGCTGATTGTTTTGGCGCAACGTTGGCCGTGACGGAAATGCAGCCATGCCCGCCCATTGCCAGATAGGCCATCGCGGAGCCATCTTCACCGGACAACAAACAGAATTTTTCACCACAGGCGAGTCGTTCCTGTGTTGGGCGTTCCAGATTTGCCGTTGCGTCTTTGTTACCGATCACATTTGGCAGTTTTGCCAATCGCGCCATCGTTTCGACAGTGAGCGATGCAACCGTGCGGCCCGGTACATTATATAACACCATCGGGATGCCGACTTCGCTGATTGCCTTAAAATGCTGGTACAGACCTTCCTGAGTGGGTTTGTTATAATACGGCACAACGGTCAGCACGGCATCCGCGCCCAATTCTTTCGCTTCACGTGCCAATTCAACAGCTTTTGCGGTATTATTATTGCCCGCGCCTGCAATCACCGGCACGCGACCCGCAGCGGTTTCCACGCAAGTTTTAATGACCGTTCGCCATTCATCATGCGATAATGTGGGAGATTCGCCGGTTGTGCCGCAGGGCACCAGTGCGGATGATCCGGACGCGATTTGCCATTCAATCAATTTCTGATAGGCTGGCGCATCGAATTGACCATTTTTAAACGGCGTGATTAACGCGGGGATTGAACCATGAAACATAACGGCGACCTCTCTTTTAGATTTTCAAAACTACTGCGGCCAGCCCTGTTTCGCAAGGGAATTGCGCTTCTTTGCCTGTTATTTTCGCTGCCTGCGCTTGCCACGGATAATGTGACGTTCGCCAAGGGGCTCGCTGCCGCACAAAACGGTGAAGTAGCGGCTGCCATGTCCGCGATGCGCGCTGCTGATGCCACAGAGAAAAAGCTCATTCAATGGGAGCTGCTTAAGCAAAAGAATGTCAGTGTACCCTTTGATCAATATACAGCATTTTTATCGCATGCCTCTGGTTGGCCGGAGCTGACCACCATCCAATTGCGCGCTGAGGAAATTTTTCCGGATGATATGTCTGATGCAGAAGTGTTGAGCTGGTATGGTGCGCGCAAACCGCTGACCTCACGCGGTGTTATCCGCTATGGCAATGCCCTGTTGGCGGCTGGCAACCGTGAAGCTGCTCGCGCGGCTGTGCAGGATTATTTTACGACGCGCGATTTTGGTGTCGACAGTGCGGTTAAGATAATGACGAATTTTCAGGGGATGCTCAGCAATGATGATATTGCTGCGCGTATTGATAAACTCATTTGGGAAGAAAAATATAGCCAGGCATCAGATTTACTGCCTTATCTGCCCCATGATCTGCGCAGAATTCCCGAAGCTCGCATTGCACTTTTAAAAGAAGATAAAAATGCTGATGCATTGTTGAATGCCTTGTCCAGCAGTGAACAGAACGATCCTGGCGTTGCTTTTGCCCGTGCGCATTGGCGACGTGAAATGGGTTTTGATAGCTCTGCCGCTGTTATTCTGGCACGGATTCAGGCCCCGGCGTCTCGCGAAGAAGATGTGGCAAAAGAACGCGCCATTTTGGCCCGTCGATTTTTTGAAAATAATAATTTGGGGGCAGCCTATGCGGTTGCTGCAGCCCAGCCCATCTCACAGGGCATGAATGCCACGCAAAACCTGTGGTATGCGGGATGGCTCGCCTTGCGTTTCAAACAGGATACAGCCAATGCTGCAAAATATTTCCAAGCTTTCTATGACAATGTGCAGACACCCATTTCGCGCGCGCGCGGTGCCTATTGGCTGGGCCGCACGGCGGAGGCCGCTGGGCAAAACGATGTGTCGCGCCAATGGTACCAGATGGCATCACAGGCCGGAGCTTCTTTTTACGGCCAATTGGCATCCGAAAAACTGGGGCAGGCGTTTTTTATTCCGCCACATATCACCGTGGACGCAAATGCAGCGGTGTTGCGTGATGACCGCCTTGAAGCAGCCAAATTACTGGCACGCACCAATAATCCCAATGATGCGCGGATGTTTTTCCGGACTGTGTTGAATGATCTTAATAGCGAAAAAGATTTTGCCGCGGTGGGAGATTGGGCTTTGCGTGCCAATCAACCGCAGTGGGCAGTGCATGCCGGCAAGGCTGCGCAGCTAAAAGGTTACGCAGGTATTCGTGAAGCTTACCCAGTTCTACCTACCACGGTAAGCGCGGAATTTGATGGCAGGGTTGATCATGCGCTGGCGCATGCCCTTATCCGGCAGGAGAGTGAATTTGACCAGAATGCAAAATCTTCATCCGGTGCACTGGGTCTCATGCAATTGATGCCAAAAACTGCAGCCTATGTTGCCAAGAAAATGGGCGTTCAGCACCGTAAGGATGATCTCACCAGCGACCCCTCGCATAATGTTTTGCTGGGCAGCCGTTATATTGCAGACCAAATGGATGGCTTTAATAATCCATACTTGGCGATTGCTGCCTATAACGCCGGGCCAGGGCGCGTAAAGCAGTGGCTGAATGTGATTGGTGATCCGCGCAATCCGCAGGTGGATGCGATAGACTGGATTGAAAGCATTCCGGTCTATGAAACCCGCAATTATGTGCAGCGCGTGGTGGAAAACCGAAATATTTATAGCGAATTACTGGGCAAATCCATGGCTAGCCGCTAGGGAAGCTGAATTGTCACCCGGGACTGATTTTGCTATGCCCTAGGGATGAATCCGTCCCGTCAGCCGCAAATTTTATTCATTACCGCAACGCGCCTGGGGGATGCCGTGCTTTCCACTGGCCTCTTGCAGGCCGTGATTAATCAAAATCCGGGTGCCCAGATGACGGTCGCATGCGGCCCGGTGCCTGCACCGTTGTTCCGCGCGGTGCCAAATCTGGAGAATATGATCGTGATGAAAAAACTTCCCAATCACGGTCACTGGATTCAGTTATGGCAACAATGTATCGGCACGCGCTGGGATCTGATCATCGATCTGCGCCGTTCCTTCGCTGCGCAGTTGTTATTCAGTAAGCGCAAAGAGCTGCCGCGCGAACGTATGGGTGAGCATAAAGTTGAACATTACGCGCGCACGTTAAATTTACCGGAGCCGCCCGCGCCAACCCTCTGGTTTGATAATGCCGCGCGGATGGATTCGGAAAATGCATTGCCATCCGGCAAAAAATATTTCGCAGTTGGCCCCACGGCAAACTGGGCGGGAAAAATCTGGCCGGTCGAAAGATTTATCGAAGTGATTTCTGAGCTGACAAAACCGGGCGCAATCCTGGCGGATTACACACCGGTGATTTTCGGCGCGCCAGGCGAAGAAAACCAGATCAAAGCTATCCACGAAGAATTTGGCGATCAATGCATTTATCTCGTCGGCAAACTCGATCCACTCGCAACGGCAGCAGCCATCGCGCGTTGTGATTTCTTCATCGGCAATGACAGCGGCTTGATGCATGTTGCGGCGGCGGCGGGCGTGCCAACGCTCGGCCTGTTTGGCCCATCGCATCCTGAAATTTACGGCCCGTGGGGCGAGCATACGCATTTTGTGCGCACCGACCGGTCTTTTGCCGAACTTACCGGCGGGCCGGATTACGATCACCGGACGACAGGCACGCTGATGGACAGCTTGCCGACATCACGCGTGCTGCAATCCGCACAAAGCCTTTGGCATAAAATCCAGAGCATGAAGCAGGCGGCATGACAAAACTTTCCGCCCTGATGTGCGTGCATAATGAAGAAGCGCAATTGGCTGCGCGGCTGCAAGAGCTGAAATTCGCGGATGAAATCATCGTGGTGCTGGATCGTTGCACCGATGCGTCTAAGTCTGTCGCACTCGAACACGGCGCGAAAATTATCGAAGGCGCATTCCCAATTGAAGGCGACCGCCGCATGGCGGCGATCAATGCCGCCGTGCACCCATGGTGTCTTGAAATTGACGCCGATGAAGGCGTGAGCATGGCACTCGCTGATGAAATCCGCAAAACGATTGATGCAACAGATGCGGATTATCATTTGCTGCCGGTGGATAATTATATCGGCAACCGTCTCGTCCGCCACGGCTGGGGTGCGAGTTTTGGCACCAGCGCAGTGGCGCGCCTGTTCCGCAAAAACGTGAAAACCTGGGGTCAGCAGGCCGTGCATCCGGTTGTGAATTTCACAGGGCGGCGCGGTGCATTACTGCAAAATCCGCTGCATCATAAAGTGGATGATACCATCAGTGACATGATCCGCCGCCTTGACCGTTATACCGAAGCGCGCGCGGGTGATATCCGTGCGGGCCGTATCGCGAAACTCGAACAGGAAACATTGGGCCGTAATATTGGCCGTTTCTTTGCGCGTTTTTATAAATGCTATGTGCGCCGCCATGGCCACCGCGAAGGTTTGTGGGGATTTTTAATTGCCCTGATGGCAGGATTGTTTCCCTTGCTGAGTTTCCTTAAGGCTAAACTGGAGCCCCATCATGGCAGATAAAATTTCCCAAAGATTTCTGATGGTCATGATAGCCGTCATGACGATTATTTGCGGAATCAAGCCCGCCTTGCTTTCGCATGTGATATTGGTTGCAGGGCTATTGCTGGTTTTTATCTGGCGCGATGTGCGTGGAAAATTTGCCCCTACAAATCCTGTAACAACTATTTTGCTGGGGCTGGTGATTGCCTGGGCCGCAGCATCCCTGCAATGGACTTTACTGCCTGCGCGCGGCATGTATGATTTATTACTGCTCACGATATTGAGCGTTCTGGCTTTGCAAATTCCATCTGGAGTTGCGCATCTTGCGCCGGGTGAAGCTGATAAAGCGCTTAAAATGTTTATCGGGTTCTCATTGGTCAGTATTTTAATTTTTCTGATGGATGTCCATTTTAATTTAATCTGGCAACGTACTTTGAATGGCATCAATTGGTCTGCAGAATGGCCCATGGCGGCTATTTCGCGCAGTGGGTTTTGTTTGGTCTTATTGTTCTGGTCAATCGCTTGTTATGCCTGCCGGCGGAATATGCATCTTTGGGTATTCTTTTTGTGGCTAGTTGTCGGGGCATCACTGATGATGACGAACAGCGCGGCGGGCCGCCTTTCATTTGCAGTGGGGACAGTCATATTTCTAATTGCTTCGCGCTGGCCGCAATTTATCCGGATCGCCATGGCAGCGGTGTTGGTTGCAGGTTTGGGAATGGCCATTCCTGCCGCAGAAGCTGTGCAGGGTCTTATGGAAGGATCAAATCATAAAATTAATAACTCATTTCTTCACCGTGGTGAGATATGGCGTTTTACGTCAGAACGCATCAAGGAAAAACCCATCATGGGCTGGGGTTTTGATAGTGCGCGTGCAATACCGAATGAGGGTCAAATTTCAAAATACCAGGGCTATGACCGGATGAAATCAATTATTCCGATGCATCCTCATAACTGGTTTCTCCATGCTTTCTTGGAATTGGGAATCATAGGCGCAGTTTTGTTAACCGCTTTTTGGTTATGGATATTGGCCCAAACTTCCCGTTTGCATTTATCTGTTCAGCCGGCAGCATTATCGGCTTATGGTGTCGCCATGGTGGTCGCTGCATTTTCAATTGGTCTGTGGCAAACTTGGTGGCTTTCTGCGTTGCTATTTGCCGCCATCATTATTCAGTTGCTGGATCATGAAGCTCGTTGCGCTCGGCAGTAATTTGCCATCTTCCCTGGGCAGCCCGGCAGAGAATGTGCGCAAGGCTGTCAAATTATTGGCAGCGAATGATTTCAAAATTATCGCACGCGGCGATTTATACGAAACTGCACCCGTTCCCGTATCTGATCAGCCAAATTTTATCAATACAGTTATCCAGATTGATTTTTCAGGTACACCGGAAAGGGCTTTGGAAATTTGCCTGAATGTGGAACGTGAAATGGGTCGGGTGCGCGGGCAGCGGAACGAAGCACGCATCATTGATATTGATCTGATTGCCTGGGATAATAAGGTGATGTCTGGCAATTTGATTTTGCCGCATCCGCGCCTGCATGAACGGGCCTTTGTATTATATCCTCTATGTGATATTGCGCCAGAATGGGTGCACCCGCTGATGCAACGCAATGCAGCAGAGTTAAAAGTTGCCTTGCCACCGGCTGGAATAGAAGAGGCCATAGAGCAATGGTAGCAGAATTTGCCGGACTAAATTTATCTGTGCCTATTGTCATGGGAATTTTAAACGTGACGCCAGACAGTTTTTCTGACGGTGGTGATTTGAGTAATATTGATATTATCCAACGGCGCGCCGAAGAATTTTGCCGGGCTGGTGCAAAAATCCTGGATATTGGTGGTGAGAGTACGCGCCCTGGCGCGTCCGCACCCAGCATAGAGGATGAAATTAATCGCGTTGTACCTGCCATTGCGGCTGTTCATGAAATTGCCAATCAATATGGCGTTAAAATCTCCATTGATACACGCCGCCAGCCTGTCATGCAGGCCGCTGTTGAGTCTGGCGCGGATATCATCAATGATGTTTCTGCTCTGGAAACAGATGCCGCCGCGCTGCCGTTTATTGCCGCACAACAGTTACCCGTGATTTTATGTCATATGCAGGGAACGCCCGCTGATATGCAGCATCAACCGCATTACGAAAATGTGGTACAGGAAATTTATGATTATTTCACGGCGCGCATCGCTGTTTGTGAGACTGCGGGGTTGAAACGCGATAAAATTTGCATTGATCCCGGCATTGGCTTTGGTAAAACCCTCGCACACAATATTGCTATTTTGCAAAACTTGTCAGAATTCAAAAAACTGGACGTGCCATTGTTGGTGGGCCTGTCTCGCAAACGTATGATTGCTGATATTACGGGTGAACAGAATCCAAAAGCACGTTTGGGTGGCTCAATCGCAGGCGCAGTGTTCGCCGCACAGCAAGGCGCAAATATCATCCGCGTGCATGACGTTAAGGAAACCTGTCAATCCCTGGCTGTTTTCCACGCATTGGTGGGCTGACAAAACACCGCTAATTGATTAGCTTGGGCTATGACATTGCCAACAACCATGCATTTCATATCTGCGGTTTCTGCTGACGCGGATGGCTTACAAATCAAGACTGGCCCTGTGCCGCAGCCGGGGGCAGGCCAGGTATTAATTCGCGTTGCAGCTGCGGGTGTGAACCGCGCCGATATTTTGCAGCGGATGGGAAAATATCCACCACCACAGGATGCCAGCGATATCATTGGCCTTGAAGTCAGTGGTGAAATTATTGCGCTGGGTGCGAATGTTGCGCAATGGCGAGCAGGTGATATGGTTTGCGCATTATTATCTGGTGGCGGTTATGCGGAATATGCAGTAGCAGATGCCGCTTGTTGTCTTCCCATTCCTGATAGCGTGAGTATCGTTGATGCAGCGGGAATTCCCGAAGTCGCTTTCACTGCTTACAGTAACTTGATCATGGCTGGGGGGCTGCAACCCAATGAAACTATCTTGATTCATGCGGGTGCATCAGGCGTGGGGACATTCGCCATCCAATTGGCGCATGCACACGGCGCGCGCATTTTTGCAACTGTCGGTTCACCTGAAAAACAGATTTTCTGCAAAGATTTGGGCGCAGAGGCTGTTATTAATTACCGCACTGAAGATTTCCTGCCCACCGTGCAACGCCTAACAGATGGCAAGGGTGTTGATATGATTTTAGATGTTTTGGGCGGCAGTGCGACGGAAAAGAATATTGATTTGCTGGCAACTGGTGGGCGGCTAATCGTCATTGCCTGCCCTGATGGAGCGAGGGCACAGATCAATCTGGTCAGGCTTATGCAAAAGCGTTTACAGCTTCGCGGCACAACCCTGCGTTCGCGGCCATTGGCAGAGAAGGCGGAGATTGCGGCCCACCTGCAGGCAACCATTTGGCCTATGTTTGCGAATAAAAAACTGCGGCCCGTGATTTATCAAACGCTAAAATTATCTGAGGCTGCAATTGCGCACAGGATTATGGAATCCCGCCAGAACATCGGAAAACTAGTCTTAACAGTGGGTTAACCCCATCTATTTTGCTTGATTTCGCCACTCTGGACCCTTATAACAGCCTTATTCCATGTCATTTAAGTTTCTGCATGGCGCTGGGTGAGAGACCTCGGCGACAGCCAAGAAACACGTAAGGAGAGAAAATTATGGCCCAGCCTGCAACGCACGACCGCGTGATTTTGATGCCCATGTCCACAGCTGCCTGGCTGGTGGATAACACCACTTTAACTTTTGAACAAATTGGCGATTTCTGTGGTCTGCACAAAGTAAAAGTGGAAGCCATTGCCGATGGCGATATCAAGGTGCCCGCCCGTAATCCAGTCAATGATGGTTACATCACGCAGGAAGATCTGGATCATTGTATGACCGATCCCAATGCGCGTTTGACATTGTTGCAAACAGATTTGCCGGATCCTATGCTGCGCGCGAAAGGCCCACGTTATGTCTCTGTGGCAAAACGTGCGGATAAACCCGACGGAATTTTGTGGTTATTGAAAAGTCATCCGGAATTAAAAGATGGCCAGATTATCCGCCTGATTGGCACAACGAAAAACACTATTACGTCTTTGAGAAACCGTACCCATCCCAATTATTCAAATTTGCGCGCGCGTCATCCGGTTCTACTCGGCTTGTGCCGTCAGGATGAATTAAATGCGGCGATTTTGAAATCTGGCGGTCAATTGCATCCGGAATTGCCGGAAGTCGAAACATCAGAGCAGCCCGAAGTCGAATTCACCAATTGGGAATAATCCAGCGTTAAATCTGTGGTTTTTCCAGGCCGATATTGCCATCGGGTGCGGTTTGCGTTGCTGCCGGTTTGACAACCACCCGATCAGGCAATCGCAAATCCACTGCTGCAATTGGTTTGGCAAAAATCAAATGTTCATCGGCGAAACGCATCAAACGTTTTAATCCTGCACCAATATCGCCGTCCGGCAATTTAATCAGCATCCCCGATTTCAGATGCAAATCCCATCGGCGGCCAGAAATATAAGTGGCAGCTTTGAGTTGTGATTTTAATTCCGGATAGGCGTCCAGCGCAGTCAGTAATTCATGCGTCAGCTTCGGGGCCTCATCACCCACAATCACCGGCAGGTTTGCAAAATTCTCTGCCCGCTGATAGGTGAGGGTTACCCCATCTTTATCAATCGGAAATAAAATTTGTTTTTTCTGCCACAGGGCGATTGGCACCCGTTCCTGCACCGTCACTAGCAGACGATTGGGCCAAAGGCGGCGCACCGTTGCCATATGCACCGGCGGCAATTCCATGATACGGCTTTGAATATCCTGTGTGTTGACGGCTAGCAACGGGGTGCCACGTTTGACATCAATTTTACTAAGCAATTGCGCATGCGAAAGGTCTTGCCGCCCAACAATATAAATATCATCCACCTTCATGCCGGCATTCGCGCTGGCGGTGATAATTTTGCTGCTGGTCTTATCCAGAAATTTAAAATCCGCATAATGATAAAGCCAGAAACCCAATGCACCCAGCGCAAGCAGGGAAACACCCGCCACCACGGATATCAATAGCCACGGATTTTGCGTTTCAGCGGCAGTCGTGCGGCGGCGGCGCGGGGCGTTAATTTTTGGTTTTTTGCGTGCCATTACGCAATCTCATTCTTCATGCTGCTTCTTTTACCTGATTTGGGCCTGCCGTACCAAATCAGGTAAAAGAAGCAGCAAGATCGGAAGAGCA
>DPZW01000126.1:3062-4036 GCA_003536545.1 Rhodospirillaceae bacterium | reverse complement strand
GGTTATATACTGCCGCCCTACGAGGCTGCATGACTGCTGTTAAAAAAGATCAGGCTGCACCTGCACCGCATAGCGGACATCGCGAACGTTTGCGCGAACGGTTTTTACAAAGCGGCGAAGGTGCATTGGCCGACCATGAATTACTGGAACTGATTTTATTTTACGCCCTGCCGCGCCGCGATACCAAGCCGCTGGCAAAGAGTTTAATCCAGTCTTTTGGCTCGCTTTCTGGTGTATTATCCGCGCGCGCGGATGATTTATGTGCCGTTGCGGGCCTGTCTGAAAACAGCACGGCATTACTGAAAACTATTCACGCTGCCGCCATGCGCATGGGCCAAAAATCTGTAATGAACCAGCCTGTGCTATCCAATTGGGAGCAACTGCTGTCCTATTGCCATATTGCAATGGCACATGAAGCCAATGAACATTTGCGCGTATTATTTCTGGATAAGAAAAATAAATTGATTGCCGATGAAGTACAGCAAAAAGGTACTGTGGATCATACGCCCGCCTATCCGCGTGAAATTATCAAACGCGCATTGAATTTGGGTGCGAGTGCATTAATTCTGGTACATAATCATCCATCGGGGGATCCCTCGCCTTCACGTGCGGACATGCAGCTGACTGATACAGTTGCCGAGGCCGCGCAGATGATCGGCATTCATTTGCATGACCATGTCATCATCGCGAAAACCGCGCATTATTCCTTTCGCGCTGAAGGGCTGATTAAATGTTAAATATCGCACTCATTTGCGGCGGGCCATCAGCAGAGCGCGGGATTTCAATGAATTCCGCGCGTTCGGTTCTGGATCATCTCGCGCAAATGCAGGTGCATATTTTGCCGCTTTATGTGGATGAGCAAAAACATTTTTATAAAATTCTGCCGTCACAGCTTTATTCCAATACGCCAAGTGATTTTGATTTTAAGCTTGCACAGGTTGCAACGCCGCTATCTGCCACAGATCTAAAAATTT
>DPZW01000126.1:0-2895 GCA_003536545.1 Rhodospirillaceae bacterium | reverse complement strand
TGCAAGGCGTGGATTTGGCATTTCCGGTCATTCACGGTGCCTTTGGCGAAGATGGCGAATTGCAAAAAATACTGGAAGACTGGAATGTGCCATATGTGGGTGCAACGGCGGATGCCTGCCGCCGTATGTTTTATAAAAACAATGCCCAGGGCGAATTAAAAAAGCTTGGCATGGATACATTGCCGCATGTCAGTTTTAATTCTGGCAATGCCAGACAGATTATTTCTGATTTTTTTGCCGAACAAAAACTCACACGCGCGGTGGTAAAACCTGTTGCAGGCGGCTCCTCGATTGGCGTCAGCTCTGTCACGAATGCAGATGAAGCAATCGCCGCGGCCAAAAGATTATTAGACCGCACCCATGATGCCGAAGTGATGTTGGAGCCATTTTGCGAAGGCCGTGAATTCACTGTTGTTGTTATTCAGAATGAAAACGGCGAACCGGTTGCGTTGCTGCCCAGCGAGATTGAAGTTTCTTATGCCGGTGGTGCAATTTTTGATTTTCGCCGCAAATATTTGCCAACCAGCCAGGCAACCTATCATTGCCCGCCGCGTTTTGGGAAAGAAATCATTCAACAAATCCGCGCGCAGGCAGAAAGGATTTTTATGCATTTCGGTGCGCGTGATTTCGTCCGCCTGGACGGCTGGCTGCTGGATGATGGACGATTGTTATTTACCGATCTAAATCCCATTTCCGGCATGGAGCAAAATTCATTCCTGTTCCAACAGGCCGCGCGCGTGGGCCTGTCACATCGCCAAATCCTTGCACGCGTTTTGGCCAGCGCCACAAAGCGACACGGCAAAAAACTGCCCAGCAAACTGGAAAAGGATGCCCATCAACAGGCTGTGCATGTCATTTGTGGTGGCAATACAGCGGAACGACAGGTATCATTGATGTCCGGTACCAATGTCTGGCTAAAGCTGCGCCAATCACATGATTACGTACCGTCTCTTTTCTTGCTCAGCCCCGATAATCAAACGGTATTCCAGGTGCCTTATGCCTATGCGCTATCCCATACGGTCGAAGAAGTTTTGGCAAATTGTGAAAATGCGGACAATAATGCGCGCCGCACGGCAGAGCTTTTGCCGGATATCACCGCACGCCTGCCCTTGCAAAAAGATAACCTGGCAACGGCAATTGAATTGCCGCAGCGCATGACGCTATCTGATTTTATTGAAAAATCGGCTAAGGAAAGCGCGTTTGTATTCCTGGGCCTGCATGGCGGCATCGGCGAAGACGGCACGCTGCAACGCCGCATTGGCAATGCCGGATTATACAACGGATCAGGTCCCGAAGGTGCGGCGTTATGTATGGATAAATTCCGTACGGGCGAAGCCATTCGCGCGATGAATGATGCAAATATTTTGACTGCGCCAAAGCACCTGCTCTCCCGCGCACAATTGCTCGCATTATCGCGTTCACAGGATGCAGGCATCCCAGAAAAAGACTTCAAAGCACTGTGGACGAAATTGACGCAAACTTATCAGGCGCGCCATTTGATTATGAAGCCGCAATCGGACGGCTGTTCGGCTGGTATTGTCCGCCTGACCTCAGCGGATGATCTGGCAAAATATGCGGAATATGTTTTGTCCGGCGCGGATCATATCCCTGCGGGCACACTCCCCGAACAGCACGGCATCATTGAATTAGGGGCACAGCAGATTGACGATTTTATGCTGGAAGTATTCATTGAGACCGATAAAATTGTCATTCAAAATAATACATTACATCACACAGCTCTTACCGGCTGGCTGGAATTAACGGTGGGCGTACTGGAACAGAATGGCCATTACCATTCGCTCTCGCCCAGCATTACCGTAGCGGAAGGCAGTGTGTTGTCTTTGGAGGAAAAATTTCAGGGCGGCACGGGAATTAATATCACGCCGCCGCCTGCAGAATTATTTTCTGACGCGCAAATTGCACAAATCAAACGGGATATTGAAAAAACGGCAGCTGCATTAAAAATTGAAAACTACGCGCGCATCGATATTTTCTTTAACATCCGCACCAGCCAAATGCTGGTGATAGAAGCCAATGCACTGCCCGGCCTGACGCCGTCCACAGTCATTTATCATCAGGCATTGGCCGAGCGCAGCCCACTTTATCCACGCGAGTTTCTGGAGTTGCTGATTAAATTGAAATCCCGTTCGGTCACATTGCAACAGCAGGTAGCGGCGTGAACCTCACCCTTTACAACACCCTAACCCGCGAAAAATCCGCATTCACACCCATGGATGTGCAAAACATCCGCATGTATGTCTGCGGCCCGACGGTGTATGATTATGCGCATATCGGCAATGCACGGCCTGTGGTGGTGTTTGATGTGCTGTTCCGCCTGTTGCAGGCGATGTATCCAAAAGTCACCTATGCGCGCAATATCACGGATATTGATGACAAGATCATGCATGCAGCTGCCACAAATGGTGAAAGCATCGGTGATTTGACTACGCGTACAGAGGCGCAATTTAATACGGATATGGATGCCCTAGGCACGCTGCGCCCCACCCATACGCCGCGCGCCACGGAATATGTGACACAAATGCTTGCCCTGATTCAAAAACTGATTGCAAACGGCAATGCCTATGAAGCCGAAGGACACGTGCTGTTCTCTGTCCCATCCATGAAAAATTACGGCGGACTGTCACGCCGCAGCATGGATGAAATGATTGCCGGCGCGCGCGTGGATGTCGCACCGTATAAAAAAGACCCGGCGGATTTTGTGCTGTGGAAACCTTCTGCGCCGGACCAACCAGGCTGGGATAGCGCATACGGCCGCGGCCGCCCCGGCTGGCATATTGAATGTTCCGCAATGGCGGGCGCATTGCTGGGCCAGACCTTTGACATTCACGGCGGCGGGATTGATTTGATTTTCCCGCATCATGAAAACGAAATTGC
>DPZW01000143.1 GCA_003536545.1 Rhodospirillaceae bacterium | reverse complement strand
CCAGGCCGATGTGGAGGCTTTTTGTAGGACCCAGGGGATTTCAAAAAGCCTCCACATCGGCCTGGAACTGCTGGTGGGTAATGGGCTTTAATTGCATAAATGCAATTATATCATATTTTATTGTAAATATGCAATTATTCTTTACCGACCAACGACCGGGCAAATTCCGCAGCATTAAAGGCCGAAAGATCGCTAGCTTTCTCCCCTACGCCGATGGCATGCACGGGCAAGCCGAATTGCCGCGCGAGTGCTACCACCACCCCCGCCTTCGCCGTGCCGTCCAGCTTGGTCACCACCAATCCGGTTACGCCGACCATTTCAGTAAAAACCTTGGTTTGCGATACGGCGTTTTGCCCGACCGTTGCATCCAATACCAACAGCACCGCATGCGGCGCGCTCTCATCCTGTTTTTTCATGACGCGGATCATTTTCTGCAGCTCCGCCATCAGGTCGGATTTATTTTGCAAACGCCCAGCAGTATCGATCAACAGCACATCTGCGTTTTCTTTTTTCGCCGCCACAATTGCATCATGCGCCAATGCCGCGCTGTCGCCGCCCTGCGTGGATGTTATCACGGGAACGCCCGCACGCCCTCCCCACACCTTCAACTGCTCAATCGCGGCGGCACGGAAAGTATCGCCTGCTGCCAGCATTACTTTTTTACCTGTGCCCTGAAACTGCTGCGCGAATTTTCCGATGGTTGTGGTTTTGCCTGCGCCGTTCACGCCCACCACCAAAATTACGAATGGTTTTTTATCTGCATCAATTTCCAGCGGCCGCGCATAGGGCGTTAAAATATTTTCAATACGGGCAGCCAATTCACTGCGCACTTCTTCATCGCTGATATCCTTACCAAATTTTTCTTTGCCGAAATCCTTGACCAATTCCGCTGCCAGATCGGGCCCCAGATCGGCCATAATCAACACTTCCTCCAATTCATCCAGGGCCGCCTGATCCAATTTGCGGGTGGTAAAAATCTTAGTGATACCGCCCGTGATCTGATCCGATGATTTTTTTAATCCGTCGCGCATGCGCGTAAGAAAGTTGCCTTCTGGATTTTCCTGAACCGCTTCTTCCTTTTTATCTTTTTTAAATAGCGACAGCATATAATTTCTCTCCATTCACCTCAGCAGCGCGGGCATTCACAATGCTTCCAGCCGGATGCATAACATCAAATTTTACCGGCACAAAATGCTGTGTGTGGCCAGACAATCCATCCTGCTCAATCAAAACAGATTGCTCGCGGCCCACCTGTTTCTGCAAGAATATATTTAATTGCCTTGCACCAGCAGCACGAAGCTGTGCGGCGCGCTCTTTGCGCACGGTGCTATCTACTTGTGGCATTCTGGCGGCGGGCGTGCCGGGGCGCGGCGAATAAGGAAACACATGTAAAAACTGTAATTCACATTTATCGACGAGGCGCAGCGTATTATCAAACATCTCATCCGTTTCCGTGGGGAAACCCGCAATGATATCCGCACCAAATGCAACATCGGGCCGCAGGCGGCGCGCACGTTCGCAGAAACGCAGAACATCATCGCGCAGATGGCGACGCTTCATGCGCTTGAGAACCATATCATCGCCCGCCTGCAATGAAATATGCAGATGCGGCATAAAGCGCGGTTCGTGTTCCAGCAACCACCACAAATCTTCATCCATCTCAACCGGATCAAGCGATGACAAGCGCACGCGCGGTAGATCCGGGTTCATCGCCAGAACGCGGCGCAGCATTTGGCCGAGCGTCGGCTCGCCCGGCAGATCAGGGCCATAAGATGTAATGTCCACGCCCGTTAAAACGACTTCTTTATATCCGCCCGCAACCAGTTCGCGTATCTGATCCGAAATCGTGCCAATCGGCACGCTGCGCGAATTGCCGCGGCCATAAGGAATAATGCAGAACGTACAGCGGTGATCGCAGCCGTTTTGCACCTGCACAAAGGCGCGCGTATGCCCCGCAAATCCCTTTACCAAATGCCCGGCAGTTTCCCGCACAGACATAATGTCATTTACCTGAATGCGCGCGCTGCCATCTGCGTTCTGCCAGGTTTCAGCCTTTAGCTTCACGTCATTGCCGATGACGCGCGTGACTTCTTTCATTTCAGCAAACTGTGATGCATTCACCTGCGCCGCGCACCCCGTCACAATAATTTTTGCACCCGGACGCTCGCGGCCCAGCTTGCGAATGGTCTGCCGCGCCTGCCGTTCAGCCTCAGACGTCACCGCACAGGTATTGATAATAATCGTATCCGTCATACCCGCCGCGCGCGCGTGATCACGCATCACTTCGCTTTCATGCGTGTTCAGGCGGCAGCCGAAAGTTACGATTTCAACATCAGCGGTCATGCCGCAGTGGATAGCAAAGACGGGTCCAAAAAGCCAGAAAATGCGTGGGCGGCGGGGCCTGTCATATAAACGCAGTTATCATCTTTTCGCCATTCGATGTGGAGCGAGCCACCATCCATCTGGATTTCCGCCCAGTCCTTTACCAGGCCGCGCTGCACGGCGGCGACCAATACGCTGCACGCGCCAGAGCCACAGGCTTCGGTAACCCCGCTACCGCGCTCCCATACCCGCATACGGATATGATGCGGCCCCACGATATGACAAAATTCCACATTCGTGCGTTGGGGGAACATTGTATGCACTTCCAGTTTTGATCCCAGACCGGCGACATCTACGGCTTCCGCATCCTTTATAAAAAACACGGTGTGCGGCAAACCGACGCTGGCCACAATCGCGGGCGGCAATTCCGGGAATTCTTCAAACTTCAGATTTTTAAAATCCACATCTTTGGCAATCGGCATTTCCTGCCAGTTTGTACGCGGCTGGCCCATGTTCACGCGCACCAGATCGCCCGCCTCCTCTGCATAAACCACACCGCCGATGGTATCAATTACAACTTTGTCCTTGCCGGTTTCTTCAAAAAACAAACGCGCAACGCATCGTGTGCCGTTGCCGCAAACGGTATCGGTTGTGCCGTCTGAGTTAATGACTTTCATAAAAAAATCGGCGTGGCCTGATGGCTCCATTACCAAAATCTGGTCAAAGCCCACACCGCGCCGACGGTCTGCAATCGCCACAATTTGTTTCGACGTGAGTTCGATTGAGTTTTTGCGCGCATCCAGCACGACAAAATCATTGCCCAGGCCATGCATTTTTTTAAAGGGGATCATGCCCAAGGTTATATCGCTTTGCAGGCATTTTTCAAGCGAAACACCCCCTTGCTTGCCGCCATACCCACCCCCTATGTCTTTGCCCGGCAGAATTATATAATGGCAAGAAGGAGTCGCCCCCATGAACGTGAAACGCGCTGATGTTGCCCGCCAGCTTTGGAATGATTATTTGAAGGTGGAATATTACTCTCTCTCACAATTGGCGCGCGATGAATGGGATCCGGCCAAGGCCTCGCACAGTATCCCGCGTTATGCCGCCAATGGCGACCGCCGCCCGCATGGCATCGCTGCAGGCGAATACGAAGATCAGATTTACCAGCAAAAAAATGCACGCGATGATCACTATGCTGTGCGCACCTACATCCTGGATACAACCACGATGGGTGCGCAAGTTGTGGACGGCAAATTTCCTGAAGAAGCTGTATTTGGTCGCATTGCATCGGGCCGCAATTTGCCGCAGGGCATTCCCCTGGTTGGCCGTATCATGGGCGCGCTGGGCTATCGGCGCGGCACCAATAATCTGGGTGAAACTTATTTTCAGTTGAATTCACCCACAGGCGAACGCGA
>DPZW01000009.1:22069-22643 GCA_003536545.1 Rhodospirillaceae bacterium | reverse complement strand
CCGCGCCGGATATCAACCGCAACATCAAACACAGTCCCACGCGCGGCGCGCACCAGTTTGCCCTGTGCATGCGGCGGTAATTGCCAGTGCAGTCCGCGCAAAACGCCCCGCGATGAACGAGAATGGTTATCCTGGATAAAAACATGTTCTTTGCCAATAATATGGCGGATTAAATCGTCATGATAGCTTTCAATAAAAAAACCACGGGCATCACCATGAATTTTGGGTGCGATCAGCAGCACATCCGGGATTGCAAGCGGGGTCGCGGTGAAACTCATATCATGCCGTCCAGCAGGCCAAGCAAGTAGTTGCCATAGCCACTGTTGCCACGGTTTTTTGACAGGTTCCGCAGTTGCGCATCATCTACCCATCCCATGCGCCAGGCGATTTCTTCGGGACAGCCGATTTTCAGATGCTGGTGACGTTCCATAATCGCAATCATCTGGCTGGCTTCAAGCAGACTGTCCGGCGTGCCGGTATCCAGCCACAAACTGCCGCGGCTAATGCGGATGACTTCGAGTTTTTTCTGCTCCAAATAAACCCGGTTTACATCTGTGATTTCCAGTTCGCCGCG
>DPZW01000009.1:0-21859 GCA_003536545.1 Rhodospirillaceae bacterium | reverse complement strand
GTGATTTCCAGTTCGCCGCGCGGCGAAGGTTTCAATCTCCGTGCAATTTCGGACGCTTGGCCATCATAAAAATAGAGGCCTGTTACGGCTAGTCGTGAACGCGGCTGCGTGGGTTTTTCTTCAATATCAATTGGTTTTCCTGCATCATTTAGCGTCACGATGCCGTAACGCTCCGGGTCATGTACATGATAAGAAAAAATTGTGGCGCCATCTTTATTGGCATTGGCACTTTTGAGATCATCTTGCCAGTGCGCGCCCCAAAAAATATTATCACCCAGGATTAAGGCAGAGGGCTCACCATTCACAAATTCTTCAGCGATCAGATAAGATTGCGCAAGGCCCTTGGGTTCTGGTTGAACGGCATAGGTGAGCCTGATCCCCATCTCTTCACCCGTGCCTAGTAATTGTTCAAAACGCGGCGTATCCACAGGTGTTGAAATGACCATAATGTCGCGGATGCCGGCCAGCATCAATGTGCTGAGCGGATAATAGATCATCGGTTTATCATAAACCGGTAAAAGCTGCTTAGAGCTGGCCAGAGTTGCCGGATAAAGTCTGGAGCCGCTGCCGCCCGCTAGGATAATGCCACGTCGTTGGATCATGCGGCCTTGTTTAACACAGATGCGGTGCCAAACAAGTTCTGAGATTGCCGCTCGGTGATATCCCGCATCCATGCGGCATTATCCAGGTACCAGTCCACTGTTTCCGCGAGGCCCGTTTCAAATGATTTTTTAGGCGACCAGCCAAGAGCTTGCTGGATTTTATTAATACTGGTGGCATAGCGCCAGTCGTGGCCTGGGCGGTCTTGAACAAACTGGATCAGGCACCGGTAGCTTTCACCGTTTGCAAGCGGCAGGCGCTTATCCATCAGGTCGCACAAGGTTTCAACAACATCGATATTCCGGTATTCGCTTTCACCGCCGATACAGTAACTCTCGCCAATTTCGCCATCAAACAGTACTTGCGTAACTGCATCACAGTGATCCAGTACATAGAGCCAGTCACGCTTGTTGCGTCCGTTACCATAAACAGGCAGCGGTTCATTCGCCAGCGCACGCGTGATCATCAATGGGATGAGTTTCTCAGGGAATTGCCCGGGGCCGTAATTATTCGAGCAATTTGTAATCATAGCCGGAAAACCATAAGTCTTGAAAAAAGACTTAACAAGATGGTCAGATGATGCCTTGGATGCCGCGTAGGGGCTGTTAGGCATGTAACGACTTTCTTCATGGAACGGCGCATCATTTTCACCAAGACTGCCGAAAACTTCATCTGTTGAAATTTGCAGGTAGCGGAAAGCATCCCGTTTGGCAGCAGGTAAAGACTCGCGGTAACGCTGCGCCTCATCCAGCAACGTGAAAGTGCCCATCACATTGGTATCCACGAAAATTTTTGGTCCGGTGATGGAACGGTCAACGTGACTTTCGGCAGCAAAATTGATAATCGCCCACGGCTGGTATTTCTGTAGAAGTTTTGCAACGAGATCCGCATCGCAGATATTGCCATGCACAAAGGTGAATTTTGGATTTTCATGTGCTTCGAACAGGGAGGCTATATTGCCTGCATAAGTTAATGCATCCAGGCCGATCACAGGCTGCCCGACATTTTTCAGCCACTGACGCACAAACTGCGCACCAATAAAACCGCAGCATCCTGTCACTAAAATCATGTTAATTTGCCTTGTCCTCAACGATAAAGCCGTTTTCCAACCGGATAATCCGGTTGCAAACGCTCTTTAGCAGGGTTTCATCGTGCGATGCTATAACAACCACGGCGGCATTATCAACAACTGATTTCAGGTGGGCCTCAGCCTTTTCGCGGAACTGGGCATCTCCCACGGCAAGCCATTCATCCAGCAGGAAAATATCTGCATCCATTGTCATGGAAATCGCAAAACCAAGCCGCACCCGCATGCCGGTTGAATAGGTACGGACGGGGAGCTCTAGGTAGTTATCGAGGCCTGACAATTCCTTGATTTCAGGGGTACGGCGGCGCATGGAGGCCACGCTTTCACCGAGTAGTACGCCCCGAAGCAGAATGTTTTCATAGCCGGTAGCCTCCTCGTCCATCCCGAGAAAAATATCAAGGATCGAAGCGATTTTGCCATTTACCGTTATATTCCCACGCGTGGGGGCATAAATGCCCGCCAGCAGGCGCAGCATTGTACTTTTGCCGGAACCGTTATGGCCAGAGAGTCCTACACGCTGACCCGGCTCAATGATGAAATTGATATCGGTGAGCGCGCGGACGATGGGTATGTTGTGGGCATCTTTGGCCAGTTTGCCCGCCGTCGTCAGGTGCAGCAGGTTTTTCCGCCATGAAAGATTGCCCAATCCATAGATGGGAAATTCAACGGCAACATTATCGAGAACAATTTTTGTCATGTTCAGAACCAGTGGATAATACGTTTGCGAAAATGCGCGTAAGTCACAAAAACACCGGCAGTGAGCAAAACAATAGCAGACAACAGGTAAGCATAGCTGAATGGACTGACATCATAGCCCAGCAGCGGGGCACGCAGAACTTCGATCATATGATACATCGGGTTGAATTGTACGATCCACTGATGGTTTTTCAATAGCGCGGGATTCCAGAGGATTGGCGTGATCAGGAACATGAATTGCACCACGTTGGTCACAACAGGGCCAAAGTCACGGTAGCGCGTGCAAAGCATTGCAATGGCGAGTGATGTGACATACAATAATACGCAGACGATCAATAAGCTGGGGATAAAAAATATTAGCTTATCCCATGCAATATCACGAAAGATTACAATGGCTAGCACCGCAATCACCATATGATGTAAAAGAATAATCAGGTTGCGCATCATCTGGCGCAGGATAAATGCGGGAAGTGGCAAGTTCTGATGTTGCAGCACATGCTGGAAATTCAGAAAACCGTAAACAGCTTCGTTCAGCTGCGTAGAGAAAAATAACCAGAATACTTGCCCCACTGCAAAAAAAGGCAAGTAATTTTCCAGCGTCATATTAAAAATATTTGCAAAGGCAAAGCCAATAGAGCCAACAATGATAAACATGCTGAGCGTCAGCCACCATGGGCCCAGGACAGAACGACGGTAGCGAAGGCGGATGTCCTGCCAGCTTAGCCAGAGCCAGAGGTCAGTGCGCGTAAAACTGGTTACAAAATCTGCCCAGGCTGCACAATAAATGCTCTGGGGCCTTACAATTGTATTCATGGGAGTCAGTTTTTAGACAATAGTGCCGCCAGCCACAAGCCCCATTGGCCTGAAAAGGTCTGACGATATAGACCGGCTGCAAAAAGGTGAAAGATCTGTAACAAGCCGTTTTGCCGATGCATCTTACAGAAATGCATAAAAATTTTGGCTTGTGCGGGTGGCATTTCATGTGCAATCGGAGCAAGCATATCAATATGCTGTGCATTCCAGTGACTGATTGTGCCGTTTAGAAGTCGTTCCATCCGTAATTGCAGTGCGGCAATGCCAGTAGGCACCCCGATGATGTTGTGATCGTGCTGGCGATAATCAATATGGGGTGTGGGATCAAAAAATACGGTCCCACCCATTGCAGTTACCAAAATATAGCTTGCCCAGTCATGGATTATGATATGGTTTGTAAAGCTGCGTGCCAGCAAATTCCGTGCATGCTGATTAATGACGATAGTATTCCCGGATGCAACATTCTCAACCAATGCATTACGAAAAGATGGCCGCCTCGGATTATTGCGGGAGATGCCAATGGCGTCGCCTTTGGCATTAATCAGGTTCAGGCGGCTGCAGTAAAGCGCAGGAGCCGCGTCCTGTGTGGTCAGCCATGCAGTTGCTTTCTCCATTTTATCAGAATGCCAAACATCATCCTGATCACAAAAAGCAAAATAATCTGCACAAATATCCACATTTTGAATTAATGCGCGGTAGTTTTGTGCAAGACCCTGCTGCAATCCCGTGAAAACCTGGATTTTATCCGGTCCCCACTGTTCAATATATTTATGTAGGATGGAAAGAGTTTGATCATCTGAACCATCATCAGAAACATATAATTTCCAATTTTGATGTGTTTGTTGCTGGATTGAATCCAATTGTGCGGCAAGAAATTCCCCACCATTAAATGTGCCAAGCAGGATGGCAATATGTCCGGGCATCAGGCCGCTTCAGAGCTGGGGCTTGGCAGGCGTGCGTTCTGTGCCGGGCCCGTCCAACGCTCAATCCATGCATGATGGTGGGGCTGCCAGGTCTCATCCCATGTTTTAGGATATTGCATCTGGCTTCCTGAAAACCGTCGTTGAAGATTGTCAACGCGACTAATTCCTTCAGCTAGACCATTAATTAATGCTTCGCGTTCAGGATGGCAGGCAATAATGTTTTCTGACATCGCGGCAAAATAACCCTGTGTCTTATTTAGGTAAGTATTCGTCACTACCAGTGCACCGGATCCCGCTAGATCGAACGGCACAATGCTGGGATGCGGTGATGCCATCAAGGTCAGGCATAAATCAAAATCCGACATACGTTCTTGGTATTGCTTTAGCGTCATACGTGGCAATTGTCGAAGCTTGCTTTCATCATCAAAATAAATCTCTACATTTCCGATGCCCATGCCATAAAATTCCCAATTGCTTCCATGTTGATGAAAAAGCCTGCGGCGGTAAGCTTCGACCAGTGCAGATGCACCCAATGTAAACATATTGCGATCGACTGTGGGGCGTGAATAAAAAGCAAGTCTGCGGGTCTGTCCGACCTTCTGCTGCAGGAAGATTTCTTCTTTGGGTGGGCTGCAGGAACAGGCATTGTTAAAGAACACATAATCAACATTCGCTTCACCTTGCGCCAATCCTTGCGCAACAAAATAATTTTGAAGGGCTTCAGTGGAAAAAATTGCCTTATGGGGTAGTTCATAGCTTTGATGGGCAGCTGTGAAATGTGTCCCGGCTGAATGAAAGGCCGGTTCATAATCCTGGATAAGGTAAAGAAAGTGCGGCGCATTCAGCTTTTTTCGCACAGCTTCAGCAACATAGGCTGAATACCAAACAGTAGCCACGCAGATGTCATCTGCAGAGACCTGGAAAGGCGATTTACGTTCACCAATATAGTCTACTTCGACTTCATCCAGAAGGGTTTCTAGCCCCGAAAATTTTTTCAGACTGTCGCGGAAACGATCGATTGAGAAGTCAAAATTCTCATACATGACCAGTCGTACATGCCGGCCACTGCGTGCTATGAAAAGTGCAAGTTGAAAAACGCCAAAAAATCCAGCAGATATAGTTTCAACCTGAAAGGCTGGTACCAGTACATTGATAGATTTAACCCGGTCAGGGTTTATCTCGATCTGTGGTGTATCATAAATACGGTAAGACTGCAGGTTCAAAATATCCTGGTCAAAGTAAGTTGGATTTTTCAGTGTCCAGCCTTTGATGTAGCTGTCCCTAACTTTCTCAAGGTACCCAGTTTTGCGTAGCAGGCGGAATGCATAAGCCAGAAAGAATTGTGTAAGGGTTAGTTTATCACGGTAACGCCCAAAAATATATTTATAGGCAATCTGTAAATCATGCTTAGGAATGAAAATTTGCCCAATTCTGACCAGCAGATGGGGGGATGAAGCTTTATCTTCAAACCCTTCGTTTGTGTCGTCAGATTGCTCTGCCTTGGGGTCTATCAGTGTTTTCATGCCACTTTCATGCGTAACTTGGCTGTTCAAGTCAATATAAACTGTCTAAATAGCCCGGGACCGGAGAGAGAGACATTGCTGCAAATAATACGAAATCGCTGCAGATGGCTTTGGGGTGCTGACGGCAAAGCGGCAAATATAGCCTCAGGCCCGCCCTCAAGGGGGATGGCGTGGGCCAATTTTATTTTACTCTGCCTGGGATATTTTCTCCTGGTCTTTTTTCTCGAGCATCACTGGCTCCTGAGCGGTGAGATGTGGGCAGAGGCAGCTACCAGTTATTATTTCAAAGCCACGCATTCCAATATTCTGATCCGCCTGTTCCACCCAGAGGCAGGCTACCTTGCACTGCTTGGTCGCGCCCTTGCCTTCATCGGTAATGAAATCAAATTTCCAGCAACGATGGTTCCTTATTATTATAATTTTTCTGCAATTATCATTACCGCAATATCCGGCAGCATGTTTTGCTTGCCTGTTTTCCGCCACGTGATTGTATCTGATGCTTTGCGCTTAACCGTTGCAACAGCGTTCCTGACGCTATTCAATTTTGAAACCATTACATTTATTAATTTTGCTTACTGTGGTCTGCTGGTTATCATTGGCCTGACTATAGTCTCCTTGAAATCAGAAGATGTTGCTGTCGCTGCAGTGCCATGGTGGGCGTGGTTGTTCACCATATTTATTTTATCTAAACCACAGTTTGTTTTATTGTTTCCATTCTTTGTTGCAGCAGCCTTTGTGGCCCGCCGGAGCTGGCGTATATTAATGATTGCATGTGCAGTTGCTGCGCTGTTACAGCTGATGTCGATTGTTCAGAACCATGCTTCTTTTGGCACGCAGATAAATACCGATCTTGCGGCATTGTTTGAGGTGCCGCTGCTGTTGCTGTTGTACGCGGGTGGTTTTATGACTGCACTCTGGCTGGGGCATGAACCTGCGATTACGCTTGCGCATATTTCGCCTTACGCGCTATCGATTCTTGGCACCGTGATTTTTATTGCTCTGGCCAGGTTGTTCTGGATCAGTAGAGGGGTTGTCCGCCAGTTATTATTAATAGGAATGCTGCTTATCCTGGGTACACTGGCCATGAATATAATTGTGATGCCGGGGCAGTGGAATTTTACGTTTGCCTACTTTGAACACTTTCAGGTTTATCGCCATGTTCTGCCTGCCTTTCTTGCAGGCTATCTGATCGTAGGGGCAGTAATGCTTACGGCAGCGCATGCCGTGCAGAACTGGAGCAGCAGACAGGCAGGTAGAAACCAATTGGCGCGCTATTTGCGGCTTCTTAATATCCATCAAACCGCAGTCGTATTTTTCGTGTTTTGGTTCTTGGCTAGTGGTTGGGCTTATCGCGGTATCAGCGGTTTGGCCATTCCGGACTTTCCCATTACATCGGCATCCAGTTGGCAGCAAATGGCTTCTCATCTGGATGCCAAGCTTAAGCCTTTGTGTATTCCGATTAACCCCTATCCATGGCGCGTAGAGCATCACTGCGGCGTTTTTGCGCCGACGCAGATGCCGGATCCGCAGGCGGGTCCGTATCGAGCAGTGCCGTGGCCGGGAATTGTACAGCAGGGCATCAAGATTGAAGCACCGGTAGCAATCACGCAAAAGGAAAAAGTGCTGGGAATTGGTTTTGTGTTGAAACCGCATGACGGTCTGCAGCGCACGGTTGTCCGGGGTTATGCGGTTGGCCGAACTACAAAAGGTAAAACCATATTATTCACCGGCCGGCAGGAAATTAGTGCACGGGGTGGGTTAATCTACCTGGCAGCTGATATTTCCGATCATCACTATGAAGGGATCGGCCAGCTACAGGTGTATTTTGATGCGCCAGTCAGGGTGGCTATTAAAAAGGATTCAGGCGGGACGGCTGATACCATTTGGTACATTCAGCGGGACGGATTGCCAATTTTATCAGAGTTTTAATCTGTTTATCCAGTTTTTACTTGCTCCGAGATGGCTAATTTTATAGGGTAGCTCACAGGGAGCATCGGTCAAGTGACTCGTATTCAGAATCTTAAAAATTATATTTCTAAACATCAGCTTACACTTCTCGGCGTAGGGCCCATGAGTAAGAATGTTGTGGATGCTGCTATTGCAGTAGCCAATGAAAAAGATTTCCCCATGATCATGATCGCTAGTCGTCGCCAAATTGAAGCGGCCCAATTCGGTGGCGGTTATGTAAACAGCTGGGACACAAAAAGTTTTGCAGATTATGTGCGCAGCCAGGATAAAGCTGGGAATATTTATCTGGCTCGCGACCATGGGGGGCCGTGGCAGGGTGAATTTGAAGTGAATGAGGGTCGCAGTTATACAGAAGCGTTGGAGAGCGCAAAGCAGTCCTATGCTGAAGATATTGATGCCGGTTTTGAAATTTTGCATCTCGATCCGAACCGTGCCGGTCCAAATGGGGAGCCTGCAGCAGATCTGGATACATACATCCAACGCACAATGGAATTGATGGTTTACTGCCATAATTATGCGGCGCAAAAGGAGAAGCAGATTTCATTCGAAGTTGGCACAGATGAAGGTGTGATTGGAGAATTGCCAGCAGATAGCATTATTCGTTTTTATGAAATCATTGCGCGACTATGCAGAATTGAACAGATCCCGTTACCCGATTTTCTGGTTATGACAACTGGTACCAAGGTGATGGAGGCGCGCAATACCGGGGTGCTGTCGGATATTGTTGAAGCAGAAGGCAAAGTGGGGGATGATCATGTCGTTACCCGTATGGTAAAATTCTGTAACGAAAATAATTTGCTACTCAAAGAGCATAACGCGGATTATCTGAGCCCTGCTGTCATCAGCTGGCATCCTGCTGCAGGGATTCATTCTGCGAATGTTGCGCCAGAATTTGGCGTAGCGGAAACGCGGGCAATTCTGGAGCTGATGCAACGTTATGGAGCTGCGGAGCTGCAGGACAGGTTTGTGGCATTGGCATTGGCATCGGGAAAATTCAAGAAGTGGATGTTGCCTCAAACCACAGCTACTGATCTAGACCGCGCAATTATTGCGGGACATTATATTTTTGCCCTGCCTGAATTTGCTGAAATTAAACAAGATTTGGCACAATACTGTGTCCGCGATGGCATTGATCTTGATCGGTATCTGGTGAATGCGGTAAGAAATTCCATCTTGCGCTATACTGACGGTTTTGGGTTGTCGAATGGGCAGGCCGTCTGGAGTCAGAATAAATATTATGAACGCGCCGCTTAATCTTTCAGGTAATTGCATTACTTTTCTGCCAAATGCCAATCAAGGGCGGCAGGATTTTGCATCTGATGGCCCTTACCGCATGTACCAAATCCATCTTGCGGCAGGCAGCACCCATACGATTGATCAATTGACAGCATTTACAGTTCTGATTTTGCAGGGGCAAGCACAATACACATCGCCATCGAGTAATGGTAACCTTGGTCCACATGATACGATTAATGTTGTCAGTCATTCTGTCACGTTGATTCCGCTGTCTGATATAAAAATAATCGTGGCGGGGGTTGAGGAAAAAGTAGATGCTACGCCGCAAACTACATTTGTATCTGCAGCGCAGCAGTACCGTGTGGATAAGCCATGGGGTCACGAATTATGGTTCAGCGGCACGGATAACCCGTATTATTCCCTTAAAGAAGTTTTTATCCGCCAGGGCAACCGTACCAGTTTGCAATATCATCATTTCAAATATGAAGCGAACGTGATTTTTGATGGCACTGCACGGCTTTATTACCAAAAAAATATAGATTGCCCGAAAGACGCGTTGAAAGCCGAAGACCTTGGTACTTATGATGTGACAGGATTGGCTGCAATCAACATCGTGCCTCAGGTTGTGCATCGCCTGTTTGCAGTCACGGATGTGATGATTTACGAAGCCAGCACACCGCATCTGGATGATGTTATTCGTATCTCTGATGACTCTGGCCGTAAAGATGGCCGAATTGCCTCAGAGCACCAGTCTCCTAAGAACAACGCCGCTTAATAGCCATCCCAGAAAGGGATAAGAAGTAATGCACGAAAGAATGCCCCACTTGCAAAGCCTGCTACCTGATAAAGCCTTGCCCGGTATTGAGGTTGGCCCAGGGCATAATCCGATATGTCCCAAAGCCGGCGGATGGCAGGTGGAGACGGTCGATACGGTGGATACCGAAGGTCTGCGCGCCTATTTAGGGCAAGATCCTGGAAATGATTTGAATGGCGTAGAGACGGTTGATCATGTGTGGACGGATGGGAAGCTGCATGAATTATTCTCTCCAGATATGTATGGCAAGTATCATTACGTCGTTGCAAGCCACGTTTTTGAGCATATTCCAGACATTATTTCGTTCCTGGAGTCCGTTGAAAAACTGCTGACACCTGATGGCGTATTGCTGTTGGTGCTGCCAGATCGGCGTTTTACTTATGACTTCCTGAAACCGCAGACGTGCGTAGCGGATGCAATTGAGGCGTTTGAACAAAAACGGAAACGCCATAGTTTGAAAAATGCTTACCTGCTGTATTTTTATACATGCTGGTATGTAGAGTTTGGGGCCTGGTTGGAGCCACGCTTGCCAACACGTTTCCGTTGGTCTTTTGCCGAATCCCGGAAAATGTTCCAGGAGTACAAGGATCTCGTAAAAGAACATTACGTAGACATGCATGCATGGGTATGGACACCCCCGGCTTTTGAGTTGATGATGATTGAACTGCAACTGATGAATTATACGCAAATTGAAATGCGTGAAATTCAGCAACCTATCCCAAATGAATTTATAGTCCTGTTACAGCCGGCACGGCAGAAGCTCCAATATGATGCAACGCTTGAACAAAAACGGTTTGATTTATCGCTGCAGTCCATCATGTATTACAATAACGGTGCCGAAGCTTTTGTAGATATGAATAAGCCGCAAAAAAATCCGTTGCCAGGCCAGCTGGAACGTCACCGTCGTTGGCGGCGGATAAAGGATCATTGGCGCGAGGCACGTGGCCATATGCGGGAAATACGTGGCCATTTTTATTTACTGCGCCAGTTGATGCGGAGAAAATAAATTATGAACCGCATTCACTACCTCCAGAATTTATTGCCCGGCAAACTTGCCAAAGGACTTGAAATCGCGCCCGCACACAATCCGGTCTGCCCCAAAAGGGACGGTTGGAACGTGAAAACAGTGGATTGCGTATCTACGGAAGAGCTTATTGCTTATATGTCCAATAATCCCGGGAATGATTTATCGAAAATTGAACCGGTAGATATTGTATGGGACAGAGGCTTGTTGCATGAAGCAATTGACCCTTTGCTGCATGGAAAGTTTGACTATATCGTTGCCAGTCATGTCTTTGAGCATGTGCCAGATCTGATTGGCACGCTGAATTCCTGTGAGCGTCTGTTAAAGCCGGATGGCGTCCTGCTGCTTGCCTTGCCCGACCGCCGTTATACGTTTGATTTTGTGCGCCCATTTACCACGCCCGCAGATGTCATTGAAGCCTTTGAGGAAAAGCGAGAGCGTCATAGTCTCCGAAATGCATATCTTTTATATTTCTATTCAGTTCTTGCAAATCAGGAAGCTGTCTGGGAGCGTTCGATTCTGCCTACAAAATTTCAGCTGAACTTCCTGCAGGCAGCAGCAGAATTTGCTCTATACCCTGATAGGGCTGCGAACAAATATGTTGACATGCACGCATGGGTTTGGACGGCGGCATCATTTAAGCTGACCATGCTGGAGTTACTGTTGTTGGACTACACGGCATTTGAAGTGAGCCGCTTCGCACAGCCATTAAACTCGGAATTTTATGCGGTGCTCCGCCGCACCCACCTTTCTGATGCAAAGCGCAGCATGCTGGAGAGTCAGCGTTTTGACCTGGCCAGCCGTGCAATCCTGGAATATTCAAACGGGGCAGGTATGCCGCAACACTTGTCTGTTTCCGCTGTTAATTCACCTAATTTTTCAGATATGCAGGAATTACATGTTGCGCAGCCAGCAGAAATTATGCGCAGTGGTAGTGCGGCACATCTGCATGGAATTCGCGTGCATGCGCAAAAAACGCTTGAGCACTTATGGGACGCCTTAAACGTTGCTTTGGGGTTGAAATAAAACCAAAAACAAATTATTGGCCAAAAATACGTGTCTGCAGCCATAAAATCGAGGGATAGCTTGCCAGCCATATCCAGAAAAAACGGTTAAGGCCGAATAGCCAGGCATTGGCAAGGTGGAAGGCTGCCGCAATCCCTAGCCCAACCATAAGTGTTTGCTGTGTGAGTAGTGTTAGAGGGAAGGCCAACTCAAACAGTATTACTCCCCATGAAGCCAACCCCAATAATCTTGGATAATCTGCGAATTTACGGAAAGACTCAGCTACAGGATAGGCAGAAAAAAGAAAAACATCCTTTAGTGCGCGGCCGTTGCGCCACTCTGGGTTAACAATTTTTACCCACCCAGAAATAAAATATGACAGCATAACTTGCAATGCCAGATAGCCGAAAATGTATTCCTGCCATTGCAGATTTGGCATAAAAGATATCAAACAGAGGCAGCAAAGAATGAGTAAGCCCATTCTGTCGCTACCCCCGTTATAGGGCCCTTGAAAACGGTGCAGAATAAATAGCCCCAATATCACAAGCGCAAGGCAGACCCAGGGTGTTTGAAAACCGATGATCAGTAGAAAACTCAATACAACGCGCGGAAAGAATAATATCTGTTCTTTTCTGGGCGAGGCAATATGTTCAAGGCTTTGTTGCAAAAATGCAAATCCCAACATGATTTCCGTGAGCCGGACGGCGAATTCCAGATTCATGATACCGCATCCTCAGCACAGGGGTGAATAGCCGATGTAAAAAGAATTTCTTTTCTTAGCCCATCCCTGTCCCTGCTGATAAATACCAATCTGAATTGCAGGTAATTTATTTTCCTCACCTGAGAACCATTCTTTTTCAGGTCAAATTTAATACGGTCTAAAATTTCCTGCTCGGTATCCTTGGTAGGATTTTCTATCATACGTTCCGCGCAACTGACAAGAAAAAGCGATTCATTCCAGTCCGGATTCCAGAGCAAACGGTGCAGCATCGTGGTGAAGGATAATCGTGCAGGGTTGGGGCGAAGTTGATGCCATTGATCCCCCGCATCCTGCACGGATTTTAGTAGAATAAATTCAATGCGCGGCGAAGGGGAAATGACATCAAAAAACCGCCACGAAGGAATCAGAGCAGGTAAGAGCAATTGCAAGCTATGCAACATTTTTTATATTCTGTATCATCGGGATGCGCATGAGGCGCAAGATCATATTCCGATAAGCCCGCAGCAATGGGTATAAAATTACCGCGACTTTCATGGATCGAAATAGCCAGGCTATCAAACGGTTAAAGATCCCGGATGGTGTGTTGAGTAGCGAGAGAATATGCATGGCGTCTGGCCCAGAATAAATGTCATCACCAATCTTTACGATCATGCCTTGGTCAATATCCACGCCTTTAGCTGTCATCTCATCCATCAATCCTGATGGCTTGCGTGCATCCACCAAAATAAGTTTCGCCATAGAATCATTCAATCGTGCCGGTCGACAATAATTGCTGCAGATCGGGCATAGGCCATCATAGATGATGTAAATGGTGTTCGGAGAATTCATTGGGACCACATTGTTGGATATTCACAATGACATTGCGCCAATACGCCATAAATGTCAGTCAGAATTTGTGAATATCGAGAATGAAACCCGGCTAGATGCATGGAAGAAATTGGTTGCGGGGGCGCATACCAGCCTGAATTTGCTGCTGGAAGTGCAGATATCCTAGGTTACTTTTTGGGATTTTTGGACAGACCCTAGGAAATTTTTCTAGCATTTTTACCTAAAAAATTGTATATATCGCTAGTTGCATATAATAGCGGATATGTACTCGTTGGTATTTTGTTCTCTACTACTAGTTCTGAGCGTAAAAATTCGAGGAGTGACTGATGTTATTTGAAGAAACACGCCGCTATTTAGCCAAGATAGGCCTTCCCGCAGGGGATCTCTGGGATTTGCCAGACTCCAATAAAAGATTTAAAGACGGTTCCCAATTTGGGGTGGAAATTCCAACTGTGAATAGTTTGGAGGCCTTAAAGGGTATCCTGGAAGAAGCTGATAGGCAAAATATCAGAATTAATCGCATTACGGAAACCATCGGTTTATTCAAGCATACCCAAAAAGAAATTGAGGAGTGGGTACGTCTTGCAGCGGATTATGGGTGCCAGCTTGTCATGTCTGTTGGGCCGCGCGCAACTTATGATACTGGCGCTACTGTATTGTCGCCGCAAGGAATGGTTATATCTTACAGATTGCGCGGTCAGGAGCAATTGGTGCGAGCCATCGAAGATATTAAGCGCGGCATAGAATTAGGAGTTCGCTCCTTCATTATTTATGATGAAGGACTGCTATGGGTTCTCAGCAATATGCGCAAAGACGGAGCGCTGCCGCCTGAAATAACTTTTAAAGTTTCCGCACATTGCGGTCATTGTAATCCCGCATCACTAAAGGTCATGGAGAGCCTTGGAGCTGATAGTATTAATCCTGTGCGTGATTTACAGTTACCGATGATTGCCGCATTACGCGCGGCAATAGATATCCCGTTAGATTGTCACACGGATACACCGCCATCTTCAGGAAATTTTAATAGAGTTTATGAAGCCCCAGTCATGGTTCGCATTGCTTCGCCTGTTTATTTGAAATCCGGAAATTCTGCCGTCAGTGCACACGGATTAAAAACTACGGCTGAGAATGGACGTGATATGGCACGCCAAGCAGCCATTATGATGGAATTCATGAGCAGATATTTTCCTGAAGCTATTCAGCTTGGATCCAAGGCAGAATAGATGTGCAGGATTTTTGGGTATATGGGAGCAGCCGCTGTTTCCGATCGGGATCTAATCAATGTCTCTCAGGCACAACTGCATGGTGGCCCTGATCAACAAAATTTTGTTCAGAAAGATTGTTGGGCGCTCGGGAGTAACCGGTTGATGATCCAGGGACGCTCGGGAGGAAAACAACCCTTTAGTTCTGAAAAAGTTTATGCAGTTTATAATGGTGAGATCTATAATCACGATGAATTAAGAAGATCACTTAAACATAAAGGTTATCAATTCCTGGATAGTTGTGATGGAAATGTTATTCTCCCGCTCTATTTGGAATATGGCGAAGCAGCTTTCTCTTATATGGACGGTATGTTTGCGATCGCTCTTGTTGATTTACGGAATAGCCCCAAACTGATTTTGGCCAATGATCCAATTGCTATTAAATCCATATACTATATTTGTGATCAGAAACAGAAAACAATTTACTTTGCTTCTGAGATTGGTGCACTTTTAGAATTTGGTTCTGAGAATCCGGAGATTAATCCTGTGGCGGTGGATGAATTTTTTACCATGCGCGCTGTGTGCAGTGAACAAACCATCCTAGGGGGCATTAAAACACTTAAACCAGCAAGTGTTCTGAAATATGAATTAGACGTGGGTCAATTGTCCCTGGAAAGTTATGAGCCAAAGATTCAAACATCACTAAAAAATCAGGATGATTCAAACTCATTTTTAGAAAGCGAATTGATTAGTGAAATAGGGCTTCTTTCCAAAGCCGAAGTACCGGTTTGCTTTATTAACAGCGGTGGATTAGATTCTAGCTTACTGACGGCTATCGCAGCGAAGGAGTTGGGGCAGAGCATTACAAGTTTCCACGTATGTTATAAAGGTAATTGGCCATCAGACGAACGTCACTACGCGCAGAAAGTTGCCCAGTTCGTAGGTGCAGAGCATCATGAGATTGAATTAGACCCTGATAATTTCCCTGAACTTATTCAGGAAATGATCCCACATTTAGGGCAGCCCAATTCCGCGCCGCATAGCCTTAGCAGTTTTGGCATGTTTAAATATATTAAGCGAGCCGGTTTTACGGTAGCGATTGCCGGCGAGGGTGCGGATGAAGTCTTTGTCGGATATGAGCGTTTTTTGCGAGCCTTTGATGATCAGCCTAATTGGGTGGATGCTTATCTGGATAAATTCGGCGCGTTCAAACAATCATATAAGAAATTAATTTATTCGCCTGAATTTTTCTCTTGGCTGGAGAAATCAGGAAATTGCGAGCAGAATTTAAGGGCTAAGCTATCTCATTTCCCGGTGGGCGAAGAACGTCTCAAGGCTTTGGTGCATTTGGATCAGTATGACCGTTTTCCTTATTACATTCTAAGGCGAACAGATCATATGAGCATGGCCCATGCAGTTGAAGTGCGTGTACCATTTTGTCAGCCTAAGATTGTGCATCTGGGAAATAACTTGCCAATGGCAGCAAAAACCAATGGGAAATATACAAAGAAAATCTTAAATGAAATTGGTAGAAAATATCTGCCCATGGAAATTATTGAACGTAAGAAACAGCCCTTCACTTTGCCCGTTCAGGCCATCATGCTCGAGAACAGGCGGGTAGCCGAATTCATTCAAGATATTTTATCCAGTGCGGTGGCTTTAGAAAATCAATTTCTTGCAGCTGCTGCATTAAAGACCTTATTTAATGATTTTCGAAAGGATCCAAATGAAGACTTGGCGCAGCTGATATGGTCAAGTTTGATCTTTGTGTTGTGGTTGGATTGGTTTAATAAGGTAAAAGAAAAAAGGATTAGCCATGCTTGAATCTTTCCTGACGCTTTTGCCAGCTTTTGTGATGGTAGGGTTAGGCTATTGCTTGGGCCGTGCTAAAGTTATCCCGCCGGAATCCTCCAAAGTTTTCAGTACACTGGTGTTCTATGTGGCAATGCCCGCATATTTATTCATACGCGTATCAGATATGCCGGATTTCTCAACTATTCCCATTTCATATATTGGGGCTTTTGCAGTTGTACAAATCGCAATTGGCTTAATCACCTTATGGGTCTTGTCCCGGAAGAAATACAAATTCTCTGAAGCCGTATTGGGTGCTATGGGATCATGCTATACGAATTCTGCCTTTATGGGCATTCCAATTATTGTGATATTATTTGGATCAGCTTTGCCCATTCTAATCGTCAATATCTATCAAGTCACTTTCTTGACAACATTGATTTTATTTACGCATGAACTGCAAACCCATGCTGATTCAGGTAATAAGAAAAGCACTATCGACTACATTATTACATTGCTTAGAACGCTATTATTAAATCCAATTATTCTTTCGTCTGTAGGCGGTTTTATAGTCGCGCAAAACCAGGTCGTGCTGCCCAGTGTCTTGAGAGATATTATTACATTTGTTGGAACGCCGAGCATATCGCTTGCGCTTTTCGCTTTGGGGCTGTCATTATCCAATGAGGAATACAATAGACATGTTAAAAACCGGGACATTTATTTTCTGATATTTGCGAAGAACTTTATACAACCTTTGGCCGCTTTCCTGGTGGGGAGATATATTTTTCACGTGCCTGATGCATGGCTGGCCCCACTAGTTATATGCGCCGCCCTGCCGACTGCTGTACATAATTATGTTTTTGCCGAGAAATATGGGCAATTCCAAGCAGAGTCTCGGGATGTTGTTTTTTATACTTCTTTGCTTTCTCTGCCCGTCATCACCATTCTTTTCACTATCCTCAGGTAGGTTGCCATGAAGAACACTGTTGTATCAAAGTTATTGCCCATAGACTCCAGCCCATCAGCTTATTCTTTTAATGAGAACTATGTTCTTAATCTTTCTGTTGATTCAGAGATATATGACGAATTCTTACATGCGGGTTTGGAAGAAGAAAAAATTGCTCTTTCACCTCTGCGGGATTTAAAGACCCAATGCCCTATAACTTTTCAACTTGGTGAATGTGCACGAAAGCAAGTTTTTGAAAAGCTGGGCGCCATTTATATTAGTAATGCGGGTGAGTTTTTTACTGATGGCAAAGACATTAGAAATTTCTATTTGTTTATTGCTAGAATAATAGGCGCAATTGATCCTTTATATGGTGCACTATATGACGTCAAAAGTAAGAAGCCTGATGATCAGCGCATCGCCAAAGTCACCATCTCCCAAACCTCCGGCTTCGCGCCGATGCATACTGATGGCAGCTGGTTGGCTAATCCTCCGGATGCCATTGGCCTTTTGTGCCTATCTCCGGCGATGAAGGGCGGGGAAAATGAACTCATTCATACACATCAAATACGCGAAGTGCTCAAAAATCATTCTGTGGAAATTTTTGATATACTTCAAAGACCATTTTATAGGGAATCAGCTTCTCCAGGCTTTGAAGTCTCTGTCGCGGATGTTGAGGCAGCCCAACTACCGGTCATGGAAGATAGAAACGGTTTTTGTCATATCCAGTATATGAGGCGATGGATTGAAGAGGGGCACGTAAAAGTAGGCAAACCGTTGAGTGACAATCAAATTGCGGCGCTAGATTATCTGGATCAGCTGCTCGGCGACCAGAACCTCATTCAAGAGGTTCCGATGAAGAAATTTGATATGATATTTACCAATAATCATACAATTCTTCATACGCGCAAGCCTTTTGAAGATGCCACTGATGAAACACAAAAGCGTCACATGGTGCGTGTTTGGATAAAGCGATAAAAAATATGCAGTTTATCATTACCCCGTCCCAAAATTCTGATGTTCAGGAATGTCTAGATGCCGGGATGCGTTGTTTTTTTGTTGATCTTGAAATTGGCCGGACTTCGACCGGTGATGTCACAAATCCTCCCCATGGATTTGAAGATTGTCACAAAATACGCAGCTGTTCCAATGCCATGGAGATTTTTCTTCGGCCTGATGGAGAGGAGTTGCGGCGCAACCCGAATTATTTAGGGAAAGTAATCGCTGCAAAACCAGATTATGTATTTTATCCTAATGCTGAAGATATTAGTGAGGTCAGGTCATTATCTAGTACGATCGCAGCTTCTGGTGCCAAATTCGTGGCAATGATTGAAACGCAGCAGGGTCTAGACGCATTGAGTGATATTCTGGCGATTGATACGGTCGGTGCCGCTTATATGGGACTGCATGATTTTTCAAAATCTATGGGCTGCCAATATGTATTCGAGCCGATCTTGCAGGGTTGCCTTGATCAGTTGGCGTCTGGTGCAAGGCAGGCAGGCAAACCTTTTGGCTTTACCAGTATTTCGCTTGCACTGACGGATGAAATGATTACGTCGCTCATAAAGGAGCACGCTAGGCTGGGGTCAACGATGACCTTGGCATCCGTTTCACGTTTGAGAGCTATAGGCAGACCTAGTTTACAACAAGCACTCACTGAGCTGTCCAAACTTTATCGTGATGCAAAACTTCAGGATCCATTAGCCCAAGACATGGAATACAGGAATCTTGTTGCCTTATTGAACAATGCTCAAAAATCGGCTGCTTAAAGGGGAAAAGCCATGAATTTAGAAAACCGTTTAGAAAATGCGATACCACCTCATATCTATCAAAGGCCGCCCTATAAAACAGCTTCGGTGCTATTCAAAGAACTAAAGATAAAGTTGGGGATTAGCGACGAGGATGCGCGTGATAATTTGCTGACATTAAATGCTAATGAAAATCCATATCCGCCCATATTGGACAAGCATGAGGATTTGAAATCTGACCTAAATCTTTACCCTCCCTTACAGGATGCGCAACTTATCAATCTTTTCTCACGACTTTTTCCTATTGCGCCTGAAACTATCTTATTATGTGATGGGGTGGATGCGGGTCTCGGCTGGCTTGTTAGGTCACTTTGCGAGCCTTTCAAAGATACTATTTTAATTTGCCCCCCGACATTTCCAAAATATCGGACAGTTGCAGAACTTCACCAAGTCAATGTGGCCGCTGTACCTCTAACAAGAAATAATGAAAAATTGGAGTTGGACATAGACGGTATTCTGGCAGCACTGGATTCATCATATCAAAAGCAGCAACCTATCAAAATACTTTTTATCACTACGCCGAATAACCCATGCGGGCATGCCGAGGATGAGAATAAGCTGTCTAAAATGCTAGAAAGAATAGATCGAGATTATCCGTTAACTTTCATCGTGCTTGATCGAGCTTATTGGGGTTTTTACCAGGTCCCATCCACAATTCTTAATTCCATCGACTGCCCGTTTCTTATTCAGACTTTTACAGTTTCAAAATTATATTCTCTGGCTGGGATCCGGTTAGGCGCATTATCCATGAACCCAAAATTAATTGATTATGTTATTAAACTTGCCCCTACTGATCCGATTTCAGAAGCGACAAAAAAACTGGCGCTTGAAGCATTGTCGCCGGATAAAATCCCATTATATGAAGCCAGAGCGCAAGAAATTATTACTGAAAGAGCGAAATTCATTTCACGAGTAAAAACTTTGCCTTTTATACAAGATGTACTGCATTCAGATGCAAATTTTATCGCTTTTAAGGTCAATGATGCTACAGATTTCATGAAACACCTCATTGAGAATGGTATTCTGCTACGAGACGTGTCTCATTTAATAGGGGAGGGGTATGTTAGAATAACTTTATCAACACCTGAGAATAATGAGAAGATCATAGAGATTTTTGAGTCTTATGACAAATAGGCCTAAGCAAGTAGCAATTAGTAGTTGGGGGCGCATACCAGCCTGAATTTGTTGCTGGAAGCAAATCTAAAATAAGGTGTTTTTCGCCTATGTGCTGTTCCAGCCGTATAAAGGTGCGGTAAAGTCTCACGATCGCGGTCAGTCGCGCTTCGCTGTCGCGAATATCTGGGCGGCAGGTGAGCAACTGCGATGGTTTTTCGGCAGTAATCACAAAGATGATCAGATTTTATAAATTCTATGCAGAAGCGGCAATGGTTACGCTTCTGGCTGAAGGGCATCGCCAGTGCGTTCGCAACATTGGATTTGTGCTGAGCTGGCCTGGGCAATAGCAGGCAGGAAGCCATCCTTAATAATACCAGGGAAGTATTAATAATTACCAGGGAAGTATTAATAATTACCAGGGAAAAAATAATGTTTGACCTGGATTAATTATTTGAGTATAACATCAGTTAAGCCAACTTATCTGGGCTTTCAAGGTTAACCCCAGGTGACAAGGCTTCTGCGGCGGGGCTGGCTGTATAACCTTGAGTCAGCCCCGACGTAGCGAACGTTGAATGAAAGTATTGCGCATGGAAATTTCTTATAAGCCCTTAGGTGAAGTCGATGATGGCGCAGGTTTGGCCGAGCGCCCGTATAGAGTTTTTTATAATAATAACATGGGCAATCGTACCTTTCTGGTCCATTTGCCAATTTATGACTTCTATAGAATGAGTGACATTGCTAACGAGCAAAACGTCAACCTAAGCGATGATGACGAAATCGCTCAACGTCCCCTTGATATTAATCATGCAAATAAGCTCGCTAATTATATCCTAAAGGGCTTAATTCATGCCGTAATGGTTAGGTGGAAGAAAAAAAACAAGGATTGTCCTGAAGTCTACCATCAAGTGATTAAGTTGATTGGTGAGCAGCCCTACATGGCATTGCAGCCGTTAGTCTGCAATTTAAGAAATTGTATGAGGGATGGTAGCAATCTAAAGGCAAGGCCTTTGCAAATATCTACTGCTTCAGAGTCATTGGAGATTGCCGCATATGAGGTTTTGCTATCACAAAATCATCTTTTCTGGGTGATTGATGGTCAGCATCGTAGAAAGGCTATACAGTTTGTTTTCGAATTTCTGGATCATATTCTCACTACTCACATCTATCCAAATAAAAAGGCGATCTATCCTGTTGCAGGTGAAAGAGTCACTGCCGATGAGATGGTACTGTGGAGCGAATGTAATGAGGTTGCACGATCATATTGTTTTATTGCTGCTGAAGTTCATTTGGGCCTAAACGCTGAGGAGGAGAGACAGTTATTTCATGATCTTAATAACCTTTCCAAAAAGGTGGAGACTAGTCTTGCTCTAGAGTTTGATAGAGGAAATCCTATTAATACATTTATCCAAGATCAGCTTATTTCGCATGTGTTAAAATGGCCTATTGCTAAAAAGGATATTATTAATTGGCAGGATGATGATGGGTCTATTACCAGGAAAGATCTGACTTCGATTAATACACGGCTTTTGCTCAATAAAACGAATCCTAGAGGCGCTATTCCTGCTGTTATTGAGCCGAGAATTCCAAATGCTATAAAGTTCTGGAAAGCAGTACAAAAGATCCCTTATCTGGGCGAGCCTGGCGCAAAAAATAAGACTGTGGCAGCGCAGCCAGTAGTGCTCAAGGCGCTGGCTAAGCTTGCTTATGATTTTTCTTACGGAAAGGGTAAGGACAACAAGAAGTATTTTGATAAGCTTT
>DPZW01000070.1:4732-5479 GCA_003536545.1 Rhodospirillaceae bacterium | reverse complement strand
TCTTGAGACATTAAAATAAGCATGACATCCAGCCTGTTCTTTCTCCGACTCCGACGACGTTAGCGCAAATATATTACGTTCCGCTATCGTTCTAGTTAACAGGAGAGACTTATGCTGCATTCAATGATTGTTCCTTTTATTTCAGGGGCCGGCTTATCAATTGGCTTGGTTCTGGTGTTTGGCCCCCAGAATTTATTTTTATTGCGGCAGGGATTGCGCCATCAATATCCCATCATCTCGATCTTAAGTTCAATCGTTTGCGAAACGATCCTGGTCGCGGTGGGTGTTTTTGGCCTGGGCCAGGTTATTCAAACACATGATTGGCTGGCATTGGCATTCGGTGTCGGTGGCAGTGTATTTTTATATTATTATGGCTGGCAAACCTTGCAGCGCGCACGGCGGAATGATTATGCAGATCCCGCAATTTCAGATGCAAATTCACCCCTTAAAGTGATGATGATTGCCGCGTCATTTAGTTTGCTCAATCCCGGTGTCTGGCTGGATACGGTGGTTGTGATCGGTGGCCTGTCCACACAATTCGCCTGGCCGGGCCCGTTAGTGTTCGCAGCGGGCGCGCTGACGACTTCATCTATTTGGTTTGCATCTCTGGTGTATGGGGGCAAATTATTGCGGCCTTTGTTTGAACGGCCAGGTGCCTGGAAATGGTTTGATTATATTGTTTGCATAGTCATGACAATCTTGGCAACAGGCCTGCTTTGGCATACATTTGATCAATGACTTTCGAAT